>CALKAH010000284.1 GCA_937983315.1 uncultured Acholeplasmataceae bacterium
TAAACCGATCCTTGATAACGATCATAATCCTTTTGACTAATCTTATCATTATTCAACGCTGTGATACGATTAAATTCCATATCAACCATTCTCAAACGCCAGAACGTTGGTGTTTTTCTCACATCATCTTCTGCATCGGAGATCAAGTCATAGCGATCAATAATATTGGTATCTTCAATACGTGCTGTTTGTAAATTATCAACAAATGATAATCCGATAAATGCAAAAGCTGCAACAATCGTACCCACAATCACATAAGGTGTGCGTCGTCCAAGCTTGTGATTGGTTTTATCAGAGATCGCACCGAAAAGGGGTAGCATGAATAATGCCAAGATATTATCAAGTGCCATAACAACCCCAGACCACGTCTGATTGAGACCAAACTTATCAATCAAAATTTTCGTAATAATGGAGTCATACGTTTGCCAGAAAATCGTAATGATAAAGAATGCTAGACCAACATAAAACGTCTTTTTGTAATCGAGTTTCATAGATTCACCTTTTCATTCATATTTGCATCGCGCTTGTGCTTATTATAGCATGACTTCATCTTTTTTGTTGTGTATCATGATGTAAAAAGATGGTCACAATCAGAAAAAAAGGACATCCTGAGATATCCTTTTGTTGAATTTATTCAATCGATTCGTATCCCACACATAAAGCTTTTTGATTAACGGGTAACATCGAAAGTTTCTTTGCTCCTAAAAAGTGTTTTAAGGAGTCAAGAATGACATCTTCTTTAAAAATATCAACCTTCTTTAAATAAGCACCGAGCATCACCATGTTGGCGACTTGGGGTTTATCCAAAGATTGTGCTAACTCTGTCATTGGTACACCATACACATGGTTTTGTGGAAGATCAATGTTTCGTTTAATCAGGGATGCGTTATAGAAGAGATTTCCACCATCCGACACTTTATCCATAAACTTGGCTAAAGATGGTTCATTGAAGACGAGTAAATCATCTGATTTTTGGAAAACAGGTGAGTGAATAGGTTTGTCGCTGATCACAACAGAACAATTGGCTGTTCCACCACGCGTTTCAGGTCCATAAGTTGGTACCCATAAACTGTATAAACCTTGAAGGTTTGCTGCATAGGCAATCAACTGACCGGTAAGCATGACACCTTGTCCACCAAAACCTGCAATGCGAATACGTCTAATCATGAGCATCCACATCCTTATAAACACCGAGTGGATAGACAGGAATCATGTTGTCTCTTGCCCAATCCAAGGCTTGTCTGGGTTTCATTCCCCAGTTCACTGGACATGTCGAAATGACTTCGATCATGGTAAAACCTTTCTTTTCGATTTGGTAAGTAAAAGCCTTTTTTATCGCTTTTTTCGCTTTTCGGATATTGGGGATATCATGGAGTGATACACGTTCAACATACGCAGCTCCTTCAATTTGACCGAAGATTTCAGAAATATGTAGAGGTGCACCATGCATGTCACGATTTCGACCTTGTTGTGAGGTTGTGGATACTTGGCCAATCAACGTTGTTGGTGCCATTTGTCCACCTGTCATCCCGTAAGTTGCGTTATTGGCAACAATCGCGGTGATATGTTCACCACGGTTGGCAGCATGGATTGCTTCTGCAATACCAATTGAACCAAAATCACCATCACCTTGATAGGTGAACACGATGCGATCAGGTAAGACACGCTTAATACCGGTTGCCACTGCACATGCACGACCATGAGGTGTTTGTTGATAGTCTGTATTGATGTAATCATAACTGAACACGGAACATCCTACGGATGCAATACCAATCGTTTTACCTAAAATACCGAGTTCATCTAAGACTTCTGCAACAAGTTTATGTAAAATACCATGCGTACATCCTGGGCAATAATGCGTATGGACATCCGTTAAACCTTTTGAACGTTCATAACGAATCATGATTCCACCACCTTACTGTCAAAGTTTTTAATCGCATCAACAATTTCTTCTGGATCAGGAACCATACCACCTGCACGACCATGGAATCCGACTCTGAATCGTCCTTTATTAGCGATCAGAACGTCTTCAAGCATTTGTCCCATGCTCATTTCTGCCACTAAGATCCCTTTACATGTCTTTGGGATTAAGTCAAAGGCTTTTTTTGGATATGGCCATAAAGAGATGGGTCGAATTAGTCCAATCTTCATGCCTTGTTGCTGTAATGTTTCGATTGCGGAACGTACGATACGTGCAACTGTACCATAGGCAACAATCACATACTCAGCATCTTCAACATTCGAGACTTCAACTTTAACTTCATGCTTGATTACTTCTTGATACTTGGCTTGAAGCGCATGATTATGCTTTTCAAGGTAAACTGGATCAAGACCAAGTGAGTTGATGATGTTACGACCTTCATGATAATCGGTGCCTGTTGTTGCATATGTTTTTGGCTTGATGTCGCGCTTTTTAATCGGTTTATCCATATCCACGGTTTCCATCATTTGGCCAATGAGACCATCAGCTAAAATCATGACTGGGTTACGATATGTATCCGCAACATCAAATGCTTCTTTCATCAAGTCAACGGTTTCTTGAATCGATTCAGGCGCGAAAACGATGGTATGATAATCACCATTTCCTCCACCACGAGTCGCTTGGAAATAATCGGCTTGAGAGGGTTGAATGCCACCAAGTCCGGGGCCGGCTCTCATGACAGAGACGATCACGCATGGCAGTTCAGACCCTGCTAAATAGCTGATGCCTTCTTGTTTTAATGCGATCCCCACAGAAGACGATGATGTCATCACGCGAGCACCAGCACCAGCAGCACCATAAACCATGTTGATCGCTGCAACTTCAGATTCAGCTTGAACAAATACTTTTCCTTTTTCAGTTAAATACTTAGATAAATATTCAGGTATTTCATTTTGTGGGGTAATGGGATAACCGAAGAACGCATCACAACCTGCAGCTACCGCTGCAAGCGCGATGGCTTCATTACCCTTCATCAACACTTTACTCACGATTCCAATACCTCCACTTTGATGACAGAGTCAGGACATACAATGGCACATTGTGCACATGCGATGCATTTATCCATGTCACTGACAGAAATCAAGTTATAACCACTTGAGTTGATCCGATCTTTATCTAAGGATAAGATATCGACAGGACAGAAGGTCACACAAAGTTCACAACCCTTGCATGATTCGTTGTCGAACGTCAATCTTCCTTTTTTCACATCTTCACTCCCTATCGTTTAATGTAATTATCTTGGACGTTATTGATGGTTTCAATACGCTTCTTTGCGAATACTTTCGCAGCTTGTTGTGTATGAATATTTTCGTTTTCAGCAATCTTAAAGATTTCAAGTAAACGGTCATAAATCTTTTCAATGTCACGTGTTGCACGTCCAACATTGTATTCCTTAAGTTCATGATAAACGTTGATCAAACCGCCAGCGTTAATGACAAAGTCAGGTGCATAAAGGATTCCCTTTTCTTTGATCATATTGCCATGGATATCTTCTTCAAGCAAGACGTTATTTGCTGTTCCTGCGATGACCTTCGCTTTAATTTGTGGAATCGTCTCATCATTTAATACACCACCAAGTGCACATGGGCTGATGACATCAACATCAAGACCAAAGAACTTCTTGGGTTCAACAAATTCAACATCGGGGTGTTCTTTCTTCATGCGTTCGATATGCTTTGGATTAATTTCGGAGAAATAAATCTTCTTTGCTTTCGCTTCGACCAAACGCTTGATTAAATAGTAACCTGTTTGTCCTGCACCTTGAACAGCAAATGAATATTTTGTGAAATCTTCATCACCAAATTTATATTGTAAAGCTGCACGTACGCCATGGAATGCACCAAGTGCTGTCATGGGAGATGGATTACCTGATTTACCTTCAAGACCTACCACATGATCGGTTTCCATTGCTACAAAGTCCATATCTTTGGTGCTTGTATTGACGTCTTCAGCAGTGATATAACGTCCATTAAGGCTTTGTACGTAACGGCCTAATGCTCTAAAATATCCTTCACTCTTGACTTGTTCGGGATCACCAATTAATACGGTTTTCCCACCACCAAGGTTAAGACCAGCAGCTGCTGCTTTGTAGGTCATTCCTCGTGCAAGTCTTAAGCAGTCCACGACTGCATCTTCTTCACTTGCATAATTCCACAGTCTAGTTCCACCAAGGGCTGGTCCTAATGTGGTGTTGTGAATGCAGGTGATACCTTTTAATCCTGTTGTTTTGTCATAAAAATAGACGATCTGTTCGTACCGGTGTTTAGCCATGTACTCAAAATGTTTGAAATCGCTCATGCTATTCTCCCTTCAATTTTTAAAAGCGCTTACATAAAACATTATAGCACACCATATATGATTTATCATATATTTTTTAGGAAAAAGAAAAATTTCACACAAAGTGAAATAAGCAGTCATACTTGATTGTTTTTACATAAAGATCGGAAGAGCACACGTCTGAACTCCAGTCACCGAATACGATCTC
>CALKAH010000285.1 GCA_937983315.1 uncultured Acholeplasmataceae bacterium
TCCACGATAAGTTGAATCGGATTTTTAGAGATAAGTTGATGAGGTTGTATGATCCTAGACTCCATTTCAGCCGGTGCTAAATATGCTGACTTCCGGTGTGCGATGACTTGATCATCTTGAATAACTTTGATATAAGCAGCAGTCATCTTTTTCGTGATACGAAACGATAATGTGATGGGTTCCGTACAATCATTCATATCGATATGATGAGGAACAACATATCTGACATAATGACCGAGAAGGATAGGCTTTAAATCTTTTTCTGCATGCGATGGTGATAAAAGATATCTTTTTGCCCATTGTCCAGCTTTTTTACCTTCATCGCTAACCCAGTCAACGAGGTCGTGGACATGAAGTGCGTTTCCACATACAAAGAGACCATCGATATTTGTCATCAGATGTTGATCAACATAAGCACTTCGTGTCGTAGGACTTTTCTTCATGGGAAGACCATCGAATAAGGCAACATCAGGAATAAGTCCGATGGATAGAAGCAGTGTATCTACATCAAACACCTTTTCAGTTCCTGCGATAGGATTCATGGATTGATCGACTTCTTGAATGGTGATTTGTTCAAGAACTTCTTTTCCTTTCACGTGAGTCACCGTATGAGATAGATAAAGCGGAATATCAAAATCGTGCAAACACTGAACAATATTTCTTGTTAAGCCATTGGAATAAGGCATGATTTCAGCAACCCCTAAAACCTGTGCACCTTCAAGGGTCATCCGTCGTGCCATGATTAAACCGATATCTCCACTACCCAAAATAAAGATACGCTTGCCAACAAGATATCCTTCCATATTGAGATAACGTTGAGCACTCCCGGCGGGCATGATCCCTTTCGGTCGTGTTCCAGGAATGGTTGCTGCACCTCGAGTACGCTCATAACATCCAGATGCGAGAATGACTGCACGCGCATGGAGGTGTTCATAACCATGTTTTGGACTGCTGATCATTAACTCGAAATCTTCCTTTTTTTGGATATCAAGAACAGTCGTTTCAAACATGATCGAGACGCCTTGTTTCGATAAGGATTGAATAAACCGATCTGCATATTCAGGTCCTGTCAATTCTTCTTTGAACTGATGGAGGCCAAATCCATGATGAATACATTGGTTGAGGATACCCCCTAATTGGCGATCTTTTTCAATTAAAACAATCCTTAGAGCATCATCAACAGCCGATAGTGCAGCAGCTAATCCAGCTGCTCCACCACCGATGATTGCAAGATCAACGTTATTCATGGGTCTTGGTCTCCTTCACAAGAATAGGTGTATGTTGTCCATCGTAGTTGATTGAAGATTTGGGTTTTTTAGTTTCTCTTGCGATGATATTGAGAACTTGATGTTCACAATATCCACCTTGACATAACCCGCTTCCTGCGCGCGCGCGTTTCTTTATACCTTTTATCGTATCATTACCAAGAGGTCCCTTTATGGCATCGATGATTTCTTGTTCAGTGATTCTCTCACATTTGCAAATGATGTTGCCATATAAGGGATTTTCTTTGGCTAATCGATATTTATCTTCTTCGCTAAGTTGATGGAAAAATGTTCTCTTTTGACGATAAGGATCAAATGATGCTTTTTTTGAAGCTTTGATGTTGATGACCTCTTCAACAAGATATTTTGCAATTGCTGGTGCAGCAGTTAAACCGGGAGAATCAATCCCCGCAACGTGATAAAATCCAGGATAAGTCTTCGATTCTTGAATATAAAAATCATCATAAGAAGATGTTGCTCGAACACCTGCAAATGCTCGGATCGTCCATTCATAAGGAATAGCATCTGATAGCATACGCAATTGTTCTTTGATGTAGCGTATACCTTCCATGGTTGTTGATGCATCTTCTGGATCACTCACTAATTCAGATGTTGGACCAAGAAGGATATTGCCATGAACTTGTGGAACAATCAAAACACCTTTTCCTTTCGCTGTGGGTAGCGGATAAATCACATGATGAAATGCATCTTTTGCGCGATGATCAAGGACTAGATATTCTCCTCGTCTTGGATGAATGACAAATTCAATATCATCTTCAATCATCGATGCGATGCGATCACTCATCACACCTGCTGCATTAATGATATGTCTTGTCAACCACACGGTCCCATCGTCTAGAGTCATCTTGAAGTTGTTATGATCTTTTTCGATCGTGATGACATGACTATTTCGCCGAATTGATGCACCGTTTTTCACCGCATTCTCAAGTGCAGCAAACGCAACTTCCCAAGGATAAGTGACTTTTGTGGAAGGAAGTGATAAAGCTTTTGTGATGGTAGACATGAGCCGAGGTTCCTCTTGACGAAGCTCTTCAGGGGTGATCATTTGAATATTAGGAACCCCGTTTGCCTGTGCTCGATCATAGAGAATCTGTAATAATTTTTCTTCCTCTTCTCCATGAGCAACCACATAAGCACCCGTACGAAGAAGAGGGATGTCGAGTTCTTGTTCAAGTTTTTCATAGAGCTTGTTTCCTTCTACACAAAGTCTAGCTTTGAGTGTATGTTCCTTTGGATCATGTCCTGAATGAATAATTGCACTATTTGCTGTCGTTTGATGACTTGCAAAATCATTTTCCTTGTCAAAAACCATGATGGAGACATCATAACGTGATAACTCTCTGGCAATCATCGATCCGATAATACCTGATCCAACAATAATATAGTCAAACATGAGAAAACCTCCTTAATAATGAAAAAGAGAAAAAAGATGACGCGCATTCTTTTTTCTCTTGTACTCTTTTTGATCGATTAACTTTTCATCAGTAATTCCAAAATTTAGGATTACTTGTTGTGACTGCAACCGCACCAGCCGCTAAACATGCTTTGATGTGCTCTTTGGTGCGAATCAGTCCGCCCATCAAGATTTCACATGAGATATGTGCTTTGATTTCTGGGATAATATCGGTGGATAGTGCAGGTAGAACTTCTAGGTAATCAGGCCCTGCTTTTTGTGCAACTTCAAGACTTTGTTCTAAAGACATCGAGTCTTTTAAGAAGAAGCGTAAGATGCCAATGACTTTTCTTTTTTTACAGATTTCGATGACTTTGGGCTTACTTGAGATGATTCCATCGACTTTCAATGTCTGTATCAAATAGATTGCACCATATTCATCAGAGGATAATCCTTTGATGAGTTCAGAATGAATCAAAACTTTCTTCAAGTGATTTTTCATCTCAAGAACAAGTTCAGGAAGTTGTGCTAACTGAAAGTTCATTAAGATGCCATAGGTTAGATGAGTTGCTAAAAAACTACGTAATTCTTGATGGTTACTAATGGCTGGAATCACATGTTGTCCGCTGAGCATGGGATCACCTCCTCGATAAAAAATAGCAAAATCAAAAATGCTGAAGATGGGCACTTTCAAGATTTCGCTCTTTGTCTCTTTTGATGATTAATTTCTACTTTGATTATAACGTGAAAGCGCTTTGAAGTCAAGTTAACAAAGATGAATTTGATACTTGACATTTTTTATTCATTTAATGCTATAATAATGAAACAAGGTTGTATAAAGGTGTTGATTTTATCATGAAAAAAGAAAGAAATATCATCATACTCGTCATCGGAATCGCTGGATCATTCGTCTTCTTACTCACGTTTTTAATGCTTATGTTCGGTGATGAACTTGATCAAATGTTTAACGTCATTGGCATTCGTGTAGCGACTGTTTTTGTTGCATTCGCTTCCTTCTTATCCTCAATGTTATTTAGCTTATTGATCTTGCTACATAATAGGACGGTTGTTCGAATCAATGATGATACAAACCGTCGTGCTGAACTTTTTAGAGAACTTCAATTTGCCTCATCCAATTACTCCATCATTGAATTTATGGATCGGATGCTCATTTACGGTGAATCAACACGATACATTCAACGTGTCATTGAGAGAAAAAGCATGATGTTTCATATGATTGAAGATGGATTATCTGAGATGGATATCTATGAAAATCCACAGAATTACTCGTTCGTATCCATTAAAATTCCTTTTCGCGTCATTGAAGGAAAAATTATTTCTTCAATCACGTTTGATAAACTCCGGTTTGAACGTGAAGGGGTTAATTATGAGTTCATTACACCACCAAGTGAACCCGAATCGCGCGCTTTCTTACTTTATAATGAACATACAAAACGAAACAATGTCATTATCAATTTGATCATGAAGAAGAATAGCGTCTTCTATAATCCTAATCAGATTAACAACTTCACCAAGATCAAGATTTACATCAACATTACCAGTTTGCTCGGTGTTAAAGTCAAAGGAAATAGCGAACTCTATTTCACGAACCCAGAACAAATCGAAGGCGATGGTACGAACACATACCGTATTAACTCTGCAAACTTTACATTGACAGAAATGCCTAAAATTGTTAAATCATAGACTACTTCACTTTCATATCTAAAACAGGTAGCTGTTCTTGCTTGATCCGATATGCGTATCTTATGGATGCTAAGATGGATGCGTGAATATCATCTTCTGGTATCTTTAAATCACGTGATAATTCTTGATCAATGAAGCAGTTCGATGTCATCAGTTTTGCAAAATAACGTGGATTGAGTCCTGGCTCAATCCCTTTTTTATCGTATGCTTGTTTCATGTGTTGAATTGCAAGTTGACTGATCCAATTGGGAATGGTGATGACTCTTTTTTTCATACCCATGCCCTCTAAAACGATGGGGATTAACTGTTTCCATGTCATATTGATTTGACCGAGGGGATACGCGGTTTGATGTTTGCCAAAGAGAATCGCATGGTAGATTGCAACCCCTACTTGATGAGTAGTCATCATCGTTGTTCCCCCTTTTGGAAAAAAGATTATTTTTGGCTTCTCAAAGCGATCAATGAATGTCGACCACACGGGTCTTCTACCTTCCTGAGGGCCAAAAATATAAGGGAGTTCTAACACATTAACACGGAAATGTTCATCATCAAATGAAAATGCAACCTCCTCTTGACGAAGTCGAGTTCTGATATAAGGATGATGTTGACTGAGATTGAGATGAGGCCATATTTTTGCAAAGTATGAGAAATAACTTCCAAGTATAACAGCCACTTTTACACCCATCTTTTTAGCAGATGTCAAAAGTTTGATGAGTGGTTTAATATTGTATGCTTCATAAATGTTTTCTACAGGTGGAGCAAATTCGATTCTCTCATCGACTCCAGCAGCAAAAACAAAGGCATCCATTCCTTTCATCAGTTCATCACATGCATCATCTGTTAACGCGTTAAAATCAACAAGATGTAAGATCATGTCTGAAGGAAGATTTAAGTTTTTTGGAACAGGTGGAAGTGCCATCGCGTGAACAACATGACCATCAGCAAGCATCAGTTTTGCAGCAGCTGATCCCAATAATCCGGTTCCACCAGCTATTAAAATGTTCATGAGCGGTCCTTTCGATAATAATTCGTACGTAAGATCTTTTTCATGATCAGGTAGAGTTCTTCAATGTCGCGCGCTTGAGGTGTTGTTGTCTTCAAATCGGTTAAGCGCACATAATTGTTACCATCATAGAATGCATAATCCTTATATAAGACAGGTGTGACACATGGTGAAAACATATCGTGCCCCATACTATAGGGAATCTCATCAGATAATCCAAAGAGGACATCAAGTGTGGGTAAAATATCAAACGATGTGGTCATCTTATCAATCGATTGTGGGAGGATACTTGTTGACCAAAGATAGAGGTTACCTTGGTGTTTCAAATGAAGTTCAGTGATACCTGATGCATCTTCATAAACGTCTTGAGGCATGGTGTATGGATAATGGTCACCGGATAGAAGAATGATGGTATCATCGAGTCTACCTTTTTCATTCAGTGCTTCGATGAGTAAACCAATCATGAGATCGAGTTCAATTTGGGTTGCACGATAATAATTGAGTGAGGGATCATCATCTGGATATAAAGCATTGACTTCATCAATATGTGATTGACCGACAACATGATGTTCAGTATAAGGTGAATGCCCAGAAAAAGTGATTAAAAAACTCATAAATAAACCATCACTGGGGATGATGATATCTTTTCCTGCATTGAAAAAGCGTGTATCAAATCGTCCATCTTCGGGTGTTAATTCGAGTTCATCACGTCCATAAAAAGCATCAAACCCATAATTCTCATAGAGAATATGTCGTCCATAAAATTCTTTATAATTCCCATGAAAGGCTTGTGTAAGATATCCGTTTTCTTTAAAACGATTGGCTAATGATTTGGTGTAGGTATTTTGTTTAAAGACAGAGACAGTAGGACCATCTTCAATCGATGGAATGAGTCCAGTATTAAAAATAAATTCTGTATCACTGGTTGTACGTTGAAACACCGGAGTGAAATGATTGCTAAAGGTGATCGATTCTGATTGAAGCTGGTATAAATGTGGTGTCAAGATCGGATCGAGTGCGATTTCATCATACGATTCAGCTAAAATGAAAATAAGGTTTTTACCTTCAAATAAACCAACATATTCATGATCACTCGCTGGTGTAAGATGATTTGATATATAATCATCAACTGCTTTCTCATCACGAGAAAGTGCTATGGGCGGTGTGAGTGTATCCACGATATCTCGTCCCATGAGATGGAAAAAACCAAAGTGTCTTGCGACATCTTTTCTTGAGAAAACAGATCGATATAGATAGACATCAGAAGTAAAAATCGTTTGATCCTTTGTTGGATATGTTGCTTGAATGAACATCGTGATAATCAGCATAATCAAGATGAAGAAAGAGCGTTTCAACTGAACAATAGATGGCTTGACAGAGCCCTTTTTTATTTGTTTAACAAACCAAATAACGGAACCAATCATCATGACAAATATCGTGGGATGAAGCCAGCTAAACCGATACATGCTTTCACCAGATTCAATACCTTCACGCAGTGTAAGAGCTTCTTTAAAACTAAAGTAATCATGAAAAATACGCACATAGACATCTTGGCCAATGACATAGGAACCAAAGATGATCAGTGTGATGATGCCATACCATTTAACGGTTTTTCTTGGTATGATTTGGCCTAATGTTAACCATGAAAAAAGGCTTAGAAGTAAACCAAATGGATAGGTCATCGTGATGATTGAACCCTGTTTGATCATCAATAAGACTTCCATGATCAAAAGGATTAGAGCAACACCATAAAGAGGTTTAGCTTCTTGATAAGATGTAAGGATGTGTTTTCGATCGATGATCATCCACCCTATCCATCCGATACATGACAGCAAAAACACACCCCAACTCACCACGTAGGCAGTATCTGGAGAAGTACGATTCAAAATAAGGCGAAAAACGAATAATAGACTGATTAAAAACATGAGGATAATTCCTGAGATGATAAGTCGGCGCATGATGTATTCTCCTTCGTCGTGATCACTCTCATTATACAACAAAAAGAGGGTCATCGACCCATCTTTTTTAGAAGTAAATATCGGTGATATCTGTGGCTTTTATCTTTTCAAAGGGCATGAGTATAATCCATTGTCCAACCCAATCAATTTTCTTGATGGATCCCATCGTGGTGCGAATATAACCATCATGATAATACGAGATAGAGACTTCAATATCTTGTTGACATGCGAGATGTAGTTTTCGATTGAGTTCTTCACATTGATCATCACTCAGTAAAGGTTTATCCTGCTTACCTAACCTAATCTTCAATTCTCGAATCATGGAACCATAACCCACTAAGGCATCAAAGGGTGCCCACTTGATGATGCCGCGATCAACATATGTACTAGGCATGGTGACCACCGATCATCGTGTTGCGCGCTTTGATGGTTGATGATTCAAATTCACTTGAAGCACGATTAATACTATTCTTTCCGAATTTGAATTTGATATCATCCATCGCTGCATGCAGTTGATGTTCCTTCATCAACCTTTCGACATCTTCAAATAATGAAAACTGATAGACGTGTTGATCGCTCAGATTGCCAAGGCTGACATGAACACGTCGAATAGGTTCATCTTCATAGTAGGTGCGAAATAGGCTCAAGCAGGTTTCATAAATCACCGATGCGTTTGATGTGGGCTGATCAAGCGTGATCTGGCGACCAAAACCACCACCGACTTCTTTGCTATAAGCAATGCCGAAATGAACGGTGCGTGCGACTTTCTTATGTAATCTCAAACGGCGTGTCACGTCATCAACCATCTCAAGAATGATCTGAAAAACATCGGGTGGATAATAATCATGAAAGAGCGTTTGTCCTGAACCATAGCTCTTACTGACAGCACGAATGTTTTGTTTCTCTTGAATCATGCTCATATCCAAACCATGGGTATGGTAGTAGAGTTCTTCACCTAATATACCAAAGATACGTTTGAGTGTTTCAGGACGATAATGTGCGATATCACCGATGGTGTTTAGGCCAAGTCGATTGAGATTGCGTTCCATATTTTGTCCAATTCCCCACATCTCAGAAAGTGGGGTGATTGGCCATAATTTTGTAGGGATATCATCATAGGTCCATTTTGCAATAAAATCAGGTGCCTTTTTAGATTCGATGTCTAAAGCCAGTTTAGCCATCAACATGTTTTGACCTATGCCACAAGTGGCAAAAAGCTTTGTTTCATCATAAATCGCTTTGAGAATCATGCTAGCCATCTCAATATCGCTTTTTTGATAGTAGTTCAAATACTCAGTAACATCCAAAAAAGCTTCATCAATGGAATAGACATAGAGATCATCTTCAGAAATAAATCTTAAATAAATCTCAATAATTTTTGTCGAGTATTCCAAATAGGTTTCCATGCGTGGTTTTTGGAAAATAATGGGCAAATCAGGTGGTATTTCATGAATACGGCATCGACTAGGAATACCCAATGTCTTTAAATAAGGTGAGACAGCTAAAACGATTGATCCACTTCCACGTGACTTATCAGCAACTACAAGAGGTGTCTTAAAGGGGTCTAAACCTAAAAGTGCGCATTCCACTGAAGCGTAGAAACTTTTGAGATCGATGCATAAAATATGACGATAGAGTTTGTATTCTTCCACGGTTTTCAACCTCCTTTGTGCCATCATTATATCAAGAAAAATGAAAAAGAAAAGAGGGTAAAATTCGATTTTCGAATGAAAATGTTCTCTGAAAAAATGACAATTTAGACTCATTTTAAACGTAAACGTTTTCGATAAAAATAAGCCTTCAACTTATCCTTAAGTTGCTTAAAAAAACTTAAGATGAAAATAAAAAGCATGTGCAATGCACATGCTAGAGTGTCATAGGTTTTGGATATGTTTGTCCTTTGAGGTCGACTGAAAGTGATTCAATCACGATATCTTGATAGGGGCGATCTTGATGGTCACGAGGTTGACCAACGATTGCATCAACAACTTCGATACCAGAGATGACACCACCAAATGCGGCATACTGACCATCTAAATGGGGTGCCTTTTGGTGCATGATGAAGAACTGAGATGTCTGTGAATTGGGATCGCCTGTGCGTGCCATGGAGATGACACCGCGCGTGTGACGAAGATCATTATTAAAACCGTTTGAAGCAAATTCACCCTTGATGGGACGAAGTGATTCTTTACCCCAACCCCCTTGGATCATAAAACCGGGGATAATACGATGAAACGTCAATCCGTCATAAAAGTTTCTCGTTGCTAACGCGATGAAATTATTCACTGTATTGGGAGCAACTTCAGGAAATAGTTCAATGGTGATGGTCCCCATGTTTTTAACCTTTAAGGTGACAATAGGGTGATTGGGTTTTTGATATGCTGCAAAACTCATGATAATTCCTCCTTATTCGTGCTTCATCGCACGTATTTTTTCATGATGCTTTCTAAAACTGACGGTGCCATAGACACCGGTGATAATCATGACACTTCCGATGAGATGATAAAATTCAAGTTTTTCATGAAGCAATAATGCACCAGCAAGAATCGCAACAATAGTGGAAAGGTTTGAATAAATCGATGTGATATGTGCCGGGGCTTGACTGAGTGCAAAGTTAACCAAGAAGAAGCCACCAATCGAAGCGACGATACCTAAATAAAGGATCGGGATAATCAGCTCAAGATGAAGTAAGTTTGCAACATAATCCGTGATGCGACCTTCACTCATTAATTTGATCAGATACATCAGATTAAAAATCACAGCTCCATACAACATCATGAAATAAGTAATCTCATAAGGCTTCAATTGCTTAGAAGCATTGCGTGATGCAATATTGAACAGCGCAGCCGATAAAACAGCACCGAGCAATAAGAGATACCCCCAACCTTCAAATGCAATTCCATCTTGTGTTTTAAAGAGTTGAATAAATAATACACCAGAGACAGATAAAAGAATGAATAAGATTTGAATGGGACGAGGTTTTTCTTTCAATATGATAGAAGATAATAGTGTCACAAAGATAGGAATCATTGCAATCATCAGACCTGCTTCACCACTTGTTGTTAAGCGTAAGCCATATGTCTCTGTTAAGAAATATAGGATAGGTTGAAAGAGTGCGACCAAAAATAAATCTTTCATATGTTTCTTTTCAAAACGGATCTGAACAACTTTTGTCCATCTTAAGATTTCAAATGAAAGAAATGCAATTAAAAAACGATATGCAATCAATCCGATAGGACTGACATAATCCATCGCAACTTTAGAAAACATAAATGTAAAACCGAAAATGCTTGCAAATAGAATACCAGCAATGTGGACTTTCTTTGACATCGTTAACCTCATCATGTTTGTGCACGTATGCATGCGTACGCAAATCCATATTCATCATATCATTTTTTTGAAAAAAATCACGCAACAATCGATAACAACACCAAAATAAAAATAATAGTAAAAAAATAATAGTAATCTATTGACAATAGTGTATGGCATACAGTATAATAACAATCGAGGAGTGATGATATGGACATCAATCAATACAATAACATGGTTCTAGAACTCAAACGTGGAACCCAAGTACTATCTGTGCTCAGTCAACTCAAGAACAATCAATACGGCTACTCGCTACTTCAAGCACTTGAAGAAAAGAAAGTCATGATTGAAGCAGGGACACTATACCCACTGATGCGACGACTTGAATCACAAGGATTACTCATCAGTGAATGGGACACCAGTGAGTCAAGACCCAGAAAGTATTATCGATTATCGGATGAAGGCTTATCAGTCTATCATCAATTAGTCAATGAATGGAAAAACATTGTCAGCGACATGGACAAGCTGATCAGGGAGGAATCATAATGAAACAAATCATTGAACGTTACATTTATGCTGTAACAAAACGCTTACCAGAAAATATGCGTGAAGAAGTCAAAGAAGAATTAGGTGCAAACATTCGTGACATGATGAGTGAAAATCCAAGCGATGAAGAAATTGATCGCGTCTTGCACGGATTAGGTCATCCAAGAGAATTGGCTAAAAATTACAGAGGACAAGACCGCTCTGTCATCTCACCATTATTTTATGATGACTATATACAAGTCTTGAAGATTGTTGCTGTCATTTTCCTTGCGGTCACACTTGTCTTTGGAACAATCGATGCCATTACCAATATAGAAGCACAATCCATCTTTGGAGGTATTGTCGAAGTTTTTGCTGAAATTGTATCACATGCATTTTCTTCGTTTGTGAGTGCATTTGCATGGGTTACACTCATTTTTTGGGGAATCGATTATGCTGCACGCAACAAAAAATGGCCAGAATGGAAACTATCTGATCTTCCTGATCTCCCTAAGCCAAATACAACCAAAATCTCTCGCGTTGAATCGATTCTTGGTCTCGTTTTAGGAACTGCATTTTCAGCGATCTTCCTTGTTTTTCTCATTCGATATATCCATTTAATTGGCATCTATGAAAATGGTGAACTTGTTGTTCAAATCTTTAATAGCCAAGTCACCGATCAGTTTGTCATTTTCTTTATTATCAGTGCTGTCATTGGATTTATCGTAAGTTTGCTTAAGGTTAACTATGGAGAATGGCGTATCGGTCTAGCTTCCATTTATACAGCACATGAGATCTTATCCACTGTCTTGTTTCTTATTTTCATCCATACTGAAGGATTAATTCTCTATGAAGCATTCGCACGTGTAGGAACCTATCTTGATATATCGGCTTCTGCTGTTCAAGGTCATTTTGAATCAGGAGTCACTGGTTTAACAGTCTTCATCAGTATTATGGTTGGTATTGATTTGATCTCAACATGGGTAAAGACACTCAAAGCTAAAAAAGCATAAAAAAAATGCCGATGATTCGGCATTTTCCATATCCAAAGGATTTAATTGACGTAAGGACGTTTTTCTTCTTCTTTATCAAGAATCGGACGTTTTTCTTCTTCAACAGGCTTTTGTTCTTCTTTAGCTTTACCTTCATTTAACGTCTTCGCATATTCTCGATATTTCTTATAGCCACCAAAACCATCATATCCTAAATAAGCAGCTCCGATAACAGAAATAAAGAGTAAGAAGATTCCAACTGTACCGTAATCAAAATCTGGGCTGACTGCAATCACTGCACCCAATGTTAATGCAGCGACATGAATCCAAAACTTAGGAATTTCAGTTTTTTCACCAAAGAAAACAACAGAATTAAAGAAGACAAGACCGCGTGCATAGAAGAAGAATGCAAGTGCATAACGATAGACATAACCCCAAATGGCTTCATTTTCAAGATCGCGAGTCAAAGCGATATAGATCATGACACCGCCAATGATCGTATCAAAAATGATTTCAATCAAGTTAATCGTTCGAAGAACTTCACGATTGAGTGACTTCATCAAAGGAACAACCCGGAAAATAGAAAAAACAACAATGGCAACACCAGTGATGGTGTAGACAACTTCATTGGCAAAGATCATGTAGATACCAATGCCCACTAAAATGGCTGCTAATACAAATTTAAGCACCCAACCATAACCATATTTCATTTTTTGACTCATGGACGTTCCTCCTTTGATTCTCTCTACTTGCATTATATAGCAACTCCTCGTTGAATGCAATGAAACACGACCCAATCGATGGTAAAAAGCATGGTTAAAAAATGTGAAAGTGACATGTTTATGGTGCTATGTTATAATAAAAAATAGAAATAAGGAGTGATTGTATGAATCGACGTATTATTGCTGCAATGCCTTTAATAAGCTTATTATTGTTTCTTTTTTTTGGATTATATGATGACAATTGGGAGTTAGGAGCGAGTTTCTTTTTCTTGATTCCAATCAGCTGGGTTTTGTTAAGCAGTCATCCTTGGAAAAGACTATCAGAGATCATGCCACTGGTTGCACTCGCAGTATTCCTTTGGATTGGGTTTGGCTTTGATACATGGCATCCCACATGGCTTGTCTTTCTTTCAGTTCCTCTTGTCAACATGATTGTTGAACGTAAAATCACCATGCGAAAAGCCGTTGGGATTGTGATCTCCGCAGCCTATATTATCATCGGATTACTCACAACCATTTGGCATCCAACATGGATCATGTTTCTACTGATTCCGATTATTAATACGATTTTCTTTCCACCCAAATCATCCATCATCTATTCAAAAGGATCAATTCGAAGCAAGATTCGACATTATGTCATTGATGAAGAACGTGATGAAAACGAATAACGGAGCATAGAAGCTCCGTTTTTTTATCGAATAGATTCAATGAAATGGATCTACAAGCGTTCATCAAAGAAGTAAGGACGAAGCGGTGTAATAAAGAAAAAGAGAATAACACCCATCAAAAGACCACCTAAATGACCATAAACACTGATATTTGGAATCACAAATGTCAAGATGAGATTTAGTGCCATGAGTTGTTGGATAGACGATATCGCTTTTGGATGGAACCAATATTTCCGTAGAATGGTGAGCATGAATAATCCACCCATCACACCATAGATTGCTCCTGAAGCTCCTACGGTGTAACCTGATCCAAATAGGCTCACAACAACAGAAGAAGCTAAACCTGATGCAATATATAAGAGTGCATATTTTTGTGGACCAATCAATTTTTCCATATGTCCACCAAGATAATAAAGCACGATCATGTTGGATAGAAAATGGAGGATATTCGCATGTAAGAACATCGCGGTGATGATGCGGTAATACTCATGTCCTTCAATAACCAATTGTGGATGGATAGCACCCCAAAGGACGAGATCAAATTGAAAGATAATAGATGCAAGGATATCAGCAATTAAGAAGATTAAATTCAAGAAGAGCAAAAAAGCGTTGACAGGATGTCTTTTGATATAGCGGTTGATGAATGACTTAACGTCCATGCAGATCTCCTTGTTTATGCAGATGTTGATAAAGATAATGAATCATCCAAAAGATCGCTAATCCATAGAATGCGATCGATAATGGGATACGATCAGAAAATGAAGTAATCGGACGATCCGTGAATGTGAAATATTGATAAAGTAATCCAATGAAAACAAATCCTAATCCCACCCATTCACGCGTGGTTGCGATGATAAAGATGATAAGACCTAATGCAAAAGGAATGAGTTGGAAAAGAAAATCAACCAGATTATCAATCAATGTTCCGGATTGATTAAATGCATCAAAGGCGAATAAAAAGAGGATCAAAAGTAAGAAACACGAGATAACACGAGGTGTGAGGAAAAAGACTGTTTGAAACACTTTTTTCATAGGTTCACCTTCTTTATTCTATTTTAACATGGATTTCATGTTGTTTTGATAAATCTATTCTTGATGTATGCGTATCATGAGCACGATATCATTGCACAAAGGCTGATGATGTGACACAAAAAAAGACGGTTAAAACCGTCTAGTGTTTTTCGCGAACGAACACATCATTATATTGGCGATGAACCTTGATAAATGTTGTGCATTTAGAAAGCTGCTTTAAGGTTGGAGCACCCACATAAGTACATGTTGATCGAACACCACCTAATATATCTTTAATGGTTGTTTCAACATGACCCTTGAAAGGTATTTTAACGGTTCGACCTTCTGAACTACGATAGTCAGCAACCTCACCGTGATGTTTAATCATCGCTGTGGATGAACTCATACCATAGAATTCAACAAATTGCTTTTTCACAAAGATCGTTTCATTGGTTTTTTGGTCTCTTTGGTGTGTATCATGATATTCAGTGATCACATCACCACCACCTTCGATATGACCAGCAAACATACCACCTAACATGACAAAGTCTGCACCTGCACCAAATGCTTTGGCAACATCACCTGGACATGTGCATCCACCATCGCTGATAATATGTGCACCTAATCCATGAGCTGCATCAGCACATTCGATAATGGCTGATAATTGAGGATACCCCACACCGGTTTGAATACGTGTCGTACATACTGAACCTGGACCAATACCTACTTTGACGATATCAGCACCACGAAGAATGAGTTCTTGTGTCATATCAGCAGTCACGACATTCCCAGCAATGATGACGTGACTGGGATATGCTTTTCTGACGGCTTCAACAAAGTCACCAAAATGTTCTGAATAACCATTGGCAACATCAATACAAATAAAACGGATATCAGGACTATTTTTTAAGATCTCTTTTAAGTTTGCAAAATCAGCTTTTGATGTTCCTGTTGACACAGCAAAATGATTAGGAAGAAGAGTCGATGCATATTGATTAATGGTTTGTTCATCATAACTTTTGACTAAGCACGTAAATAAACCGTGTTTTTGAAGTTCTTGTGCCATATGGATTGTCCCCACTCCATCCATGTTGGATGCCATGATGGGAATGCCTTTCCATGATTGTTTACTGTGCTTAAATGTATATTCACGATTGAGATCGACATCACGTCTAGACGCAAGCGTCGAGCGTTTTGGACGAATTAACACATCACTAAAGTCAAGCTTTTCATCAAATTCAATACGCATAAGACACCTCTTTGTGCAATTATTTAACTACGTTAATATTATAAGGTATTAAGGGCATAAGTGAAAGCATGAAATGAAAAATTGTTGTAAAAAAAATAACACCTGTTTTTTTGAGGATGAAATGAGACAAGTTACCTCTTTTTTTGTTGATTATGCTATAATGTTTTTGCTGACAAATGGCGGGTAGTGGCTCAGCTTGGTAGAGCACCTGGTTCGGGACCAGGAGGTCGCAGGTTCAAATCCTGTCTACCCGACCATGAACAATGACAATCATCATAATGATGGTTGTTTTTTTGTTATAATGAAAATAGGGTGATCAGATGCGTTGGCTCATTATTCCAGACAAATTTAAAGGGACCATGTCAAGTCAAGAAGTTATTAACATCATGGAACGTTTGCTCAAACGTTATGATGATCAAGCAGTATGTGAAGTTGTTCATATCGCTGACGGTGGAGAAGGAACACTTGATTTTTTTATGCATCATGGTGGTGGAAAACAAGTCAAGACTCATGTCACTGGACCTCATTTTGAACGTGTAGAAGCGGGATACGTGTTACTTAACGATCATCAAACAGCAGTGATCGAGATGGCTCAAGCTGCTGGATATGAGCGCGCAAAGTATCATCTTAATCCCTTGAAAACGACAACCTATGGTGTTGGAGAACTGATGATCGATGCCGTCCAACATGGCGCAAATCATTTGATGATTGGGTGTGGTGGAAGTTCAACCAATGATGGTGGAGCGGGGATGCTTGCTGCATGTGGAATCACGTTTTTGGATCAAAAAGGAAATATCTTCATTCCAACAGGTGGTACCTTAGATCAGATTCATACATTGAGAACAGATGATATCAATCCCTTATTAAAAACGGTCAAAATCTCCATTTTATCCGATGTCACCCATCCACTCACTGGACCACATGGAGCATCCATGATCTTCTCCATTCAAAAAGGAGCGAGTGATGAGATTGCAAAACACTTAGACCGAAATATGATGCATTATGCATCACTGATGGAATCAACGCTTAAAACATCCAAAAAAGACTCTCCTGGTGTCGGTGCTGCGGGTGGATTAGCATACGGATTAAGCATGATTTTTCCATCGGTGATCAGATCAGGATTTGATGTGATGTGGGAGAGCATCGATCTCGATGAAAGAATTGAATCCTTTGATATCATTCTTACGGGTGAAGGCAAGATTGATCAACAATCGATACATGGAAAAGTGATCATGAAACTACTCCATCACATCAACAAACGAAAACCAGTTTATGCATGGTGTGGTCAACAAGAAGGTAACTTATCGTCCTTATATGATGCAGGGCTCACCGATATCATCTCCGTATATCCTTCATCAAGCGATTATTTGAAACGTCAAGGTCATGAAAAAGCCGATTTTGAAAGAGCATTTGAATCATGGATTAAACATAAATTGCGAGGTCATTGATATGAAAAAATGTCTTTTAGTCATCGATTATCAACATGATTTTGTTGATGGTACGTTAGGATTTCCAAAAGCTAAAACATTATCCCATGGTATTGAAGAGTTAATCAAAGAGTATCATCAAGAACAACACGATGTTATCTTTACCTATGATACCCATGATCAAGGGTATCTCGATACACAAGAGGGACGAAAACTACCCATTGTTCACTGTCAAAAAGGAAGTCATGGACATGAACTTTATTCACCGGTTAATCATCTTGTACAATCTGATGATCAACGCTATGAAAAATGTACGTTTGGTTCACTTGATCTAGCACAGGATCTAAAAAAGAAAGACTATGATGTCATCGAAATCGTTGGACTGGTCACCAATATGTGTGTGATTTCTCATGCTGTTTTAGCGAAAGCTGCATGCCCAGAAGCTGAAATCATCATTCATGATCAATTGTGTGCAAGTTTTGATGATCATTTGCATGATCAAGCGATTGATGTGATGCGCTCGATGCAGATGACCATAAAAGGTGATAAGGTATGAAAACACTGGGGATGCTTGGAGGAATGAGTTATGAGTCGACACTGACCTATTATCAACTCATCAACCAAGGAATTAATAAGCAATTAAAAGGGTCTCATTCAGCGTCGATGTATATGTATTCTTTTGATTATCAAGAACTCGATTTAGCGCTTCAAAAAAAAGATTGGGCATCTATTGCCAAGCGCTTATCTGAAGAGGGATTGAAACTAAAACAGGCTGGAGCTGAAGGTTTGTTGCTTTGTGCAAATACAACCCACCTTGTTGCTGATCACGTCAAAAAAAACGTCCAACTACCACTGATTCATATCGCTGATGAAACAGCAAAAGTCATTCAAGAAAAAGGGATAAAGCGCGTTGGATTAATTGGCACACGTTATACGATGGAAAGTGATATGTATCCTTTGAGATTAAGTCGTTTTGGTATTGAAGTCATTTTACCAGATGCTAAAGATCAAAAAATTATTCATCAAATCATCTATCACGAGCTTATTGTCGGTCAATTCAACGATCATAGCAGAAAGCAAATCGTTGATATCATACAAAAGATGAACGTTCCAGGTATCATTCTTGGATGCACTGAACTACCTTTACTGATTAGAGAAGAAGATCTAATGATACACCGCTTTGATACACTTCATATTCATGCCAAAGCAGCTGTAGCATTTATGTTGCAGGGTGAAAACCATGATTTATGATGCCATAATCATCGGTGGTGGTCCATCTGGTTTGATGGCTGCTAATGTCCTTGAAAATAATCACCTTTCTTATCTCTTGTTAGAAAAAAACGATCAATTAGCCAAAAAATTGCTTTTAACAGGTGGGAAACGGTGTAATGTCACGAATAATCTTCAGGTTCATGAATTCATTGAATCACTCAATATGAAACATCGCCGTTTTTTATATCATGCTCTTCAAGATTTTGGACCTGAAGACATCGTTCAGTTTTTTAAAGAACGCGGTCTTGGACTTCTTCTTGAGCAGGGGTTGAAATATTTTCCAGAAACTCAAAAAAGTAAAAGTGTTTTGGATGCTTTACTTCAGGATATTGATCAAAAACATCTACACATGAGTGAAGCTGTTCGAAAACTGACACAAGAAGACAATCATTTCATCGTTCAAACTGACCAAAATGTTTATCATGCGAATCATGTGATTGTTGCTACGGGTTCAAAAGCATATCCAACGACAGGTAGTAATGGTGATGGTATTCGATTTGCAGAATATATGGGTTTAAAAACAATACCATTTACTCCTGCAGAGACTCATGTGTATAGCGACCATGTCAAAAAAGACTTGATTGATCTTCAAGGTACTACCATAGGGAATGCAACTTTATATATTAAAGGTCAGAAAAAAGCATATCCGGGTGGTGTTCTATTTACACATTTTGGATTGAGTGGACCTGCTGTTCTACATGCATCTGAAAAAATTGCTGAACATATTGAACATGGTCCAGTCATTGTCACTTTTTCATTATCTGAACAAGATGATAAAGATGTTCAAGAACACTTTCAATTTGCCATCAAAGAAAAACTAACAGTCCTCTCATTTTTAGAAAGTATTTTAACAAAACGACTTGCGAAAAAAGTGATTGATATCATGCAAATACCATATAAAAATCTTAATGAGTGGTCGAAGAAAGATCAAATGCGACTCATGGACCTAATTCTACACTTTGAAGTAGTCATTGATCGTGTAGAAGTTATCGAAAAAGCATTCGTTAATGCGGGAGGTTTGAGTGTTGAGGAGCTTAGATCGGAAGAGCACACGTCTGAACTCCAGTCACCGAATACGAT
>CALKAH010000286.1 GCA_937983315.1 uncultured Acholeplasmataceae bacterium
AGATCGTATTCGGTGACTGGAGTTCAGACGTGTGCTCTTCCGATCTGTGACTCCACCATCTCGCGATGGTAAAGTCAATCCCAATATTTTGGTTGCTGCAAAACTCGCAGGCATTGATGCGATTTATAAAGTTGGTGGTGCTCAAGCAATCGGTGCACTTGCATATGGAACACAACAGATTCCAAAGGTGAATAAGATTGTTGGTCCCGGTAACATCTACGTGGCTGTTGCGAAAAAGATGGTGATGGGAGATGTCGGCATTGACATGATTGCTGGACCTTCTGAAGTATTAATCATCGCTGATGAAACAGCAAAAGCGAAAGAAGTTGCTGCAGATTTGCTTGCTCAAGCTGAGCATGATGTTTTAGCATCGTCTCTTTTAATCACAACATCACAAGAACTCGCTAATCGTGTTCAAGATGAACTTGAATCGATGATTCCATCCTTGAAACGTAGCGATATCATTCGTAAATCAATTGATCAATATGGTGCTATTGTGATGACACAAACACTCGATGAAGCAATTCAACTGGCCAATCAAATTGCCCCAGAACATTTAGAAATCATGACAGATCATCCATGGGACGTTTTTGATCGTATTGATCATGCAGGATCCGTTTTCTTAGGTCGCTACACACCAGAACCGGTAGGTGATTACGTCGCTGGACCCAATCATACATTACCCACTTCAGGAACTGCTACATTTGCATCTCCATTATCGGTGTATGATTTTGTTAAAAGAACATCGTATGTATCATATTCGGAAAAAGCACTAAGTGAATCATCATCCTACATTATTGGATTAGCAGAAGCTGAAGGACTTGATGCACACGCTTATTCGATTAAGGTGAGACAAGATGAAAACAACCGTTAAACCCAATCGACAAGTCGAATTCTTAAAACCCTATCGCGTGGATCAAACGTTTTATCCCATCCTTTTGGATGCTAATGAAACATCTAATATGCTCTATCAAGATGGAATTTTACTCACAGATATTGCATTCCATCGTTATCCAGATCATGAAGCGACAACTCTACGAGAAAAACTATCAACATGGCTTAAGGTGGATGCCAATGATATCGTTATTGGTAACGGATCATCTGAATTGATTGAACTGATCTTTAAGACATTTTTAACCCAAGGTGATCGCGTCATAGCGTTTGAACCCACATTCAGTATGTATCACGTGTATGCGGATTTATATGGCATGACGTATCGGGGTGTAAACTTTGAGAAAACAAGTGAATCATCCATGAGTGCGATGATTCAAGCCATTCAAGAAGATAAACCTGCGATTATCTTTCTATGTACACCGAACAATCCCACAGGTTTTCAGTTCAAAAAAGAAGATATTATACGCTTACTGACATCAACACAAGCGCTTGTTGTCATTGATGAAGCATATATCGAATTTGCTGATCAACGTGAAAGCATGACAAACGACATAACAAAGTATCAACATGCATGTTTACTGCGTACATTTTCGAAGGCATTTGGACTCGCATCCATCCGTTTAGGGTATATGATTGCCCATCAAGAGGTCACACAATGGATTCATCGCGTTCGATCACCCTATCATGTCAATCAAATCTCACAAGCGATTGGATGTCTGGCACTAGAGCGTACATTTGAGATGATCAATCATGTTCAACACGTGGTCGATGAAAGAGAACGAGTGTATCAAACACTAGTCAATCTGGGATTACCTGTCGAACCATCAAAGGGTAATTTTATCTACATCAAACCACAAGCATTACGCTTAAGTGATGGACTCAAAAAACGAGGTATCATCATTCGCGAGTGGCCAGATGGATCATCGCGTATCACCATTGGTCTACCTGAAGAAAACAATAGTCTGATACAAGCAATCAAGGAGATTATCTCATGAGAATATCAAATCAAAAAAGAACAACAAAAGAAACAGATATCGCATTATCCTTCAATCTTGATGGAAAAAAAGAGATCAACATACAAACAGATATCCCCTTTTTCGATCATATGCTTGAACTTTTCGCATTTCATGGAGGATTTGATTTAACGATTCTCGCAAAGGGAGACGTCCAAGTCGATGATCATCACACCGTTGAAGATGTAGGTCTTGTTTTAGGACAAGCTTTTCGTGAAGCAATCGGTGACAAACAAGGTATTGAACGATATAGTTCATTATATCTTCCAATGGATGAAGCACTTGTACGTGTAGTAATCGATATTTCAAATCGTCCACTCCTCGTTTTTCAAGCTGATTTTAATCGAGAACGTATTGGGGGATTATCACTAGAGAATGTCCATGAGTTCTTAAAATCATTTGCAACCGAAGCGCGTATCACACTTCACATGAGTATGATCGATGGTATCAATGATCATCACAAGGTTGAAGCTCTTTTCAAAGGATTAGGACGTGCATTAAAGATAGCGACACGAAAGGTATCAGAGGATTTACCATCCACAAAAGGAGTTCTTGTATGAATGTCATTTTAGATTATGATTCCGGAAATCTAGACTCAGTATTACGTGGTTTTACTCAAGCTGGAATACCGACAATCATCTCAAAGGATCCTGAAGTCATCAAGAAAGCAACATCGCTTGTCTTGCCAGGCGTTGGTGCTTTTGGAGATGCCATGGATGCACTCAAACGTTCAGGTCTTATCCCATATATTCTTGATCATGTTAAGCAAAACAAGTCTCTCTTTGGCATTTGTCTTGGTATGCAACTTCTTTATGAATGGGGATATGAATATGGTCAACATCAAGGTCTTGGACTCTTAAAAGGAGAAGTTGATAAGCTTGATATTTCACTGAAAGTTCCTCATATGGGATGGAACTCACTTGAAATCATGAAAGAAGATCCCTTATTAAAGGGATTATCCGAGGGTGATTATGTCTAT
This sequence comes from uncultured Acholeplasmataceae bacterium, assembly GCA_937983315.1. Lineage (GTDB taxonomy): Bacteria > Bacillota_I > Bacilli_A > Acholeplasmatales > Acholeplasmataceae > Peloplasma. The sequence continues at coordinate 2,887 of CALKAH010000286.1, forward strand.
TTTGTTCACTCATACTATGTGAAATCGCCGATGGATGATGTTTTAGCAGGGACAACCTATGGTGTGTTTATTCCCGCTGTTGTTCGAAATAAGAACATCATAGCTACACAATTTCACCCCGAGAAAAGTGGAACGATTGGTCAACGTATTTTAAATAATTACCGAGAGGTGATTGCATGAACATTTTTCCTGCAATTGATTTACGTGATGGTAGGTGTGTAAGGTTAATGCAAGGTCAATTTGGTCAACAAAACATCTATGATATTGATCCAGTAAACATGGCCAAACACTATGAACAAGAAGGAGCTCGTTATTTGCATCTTGTTGATCTCGATGGAGCAAAAGAAGGACATCCTAAGAATGCTGATATTATTCTTCGCATTAGACAAAAAGTTTCCATGTTTATTGAGGTCGGTGGAGGAATACGAGATATCCAAATAGCAGCTATGTATTTGAATGCAGGTATTAATCGTATCATTATTGGAACTCAAGCTATTGAAGATGAACAATTTTTATCATCATTGATCACATTATATGGTGAGCGTATCGCTATTGGTCTCGATGTAAAAAATGATGAAGTCATGGTGAGAGGTTGGTTAACAACGACGAGCGTTAAGCTTTCTGATATGCTCATTAAGTTGGAGTCCTTAGGTGTCAAAACGCTCATCTGTACGGATATCGAAAAAGATGGTATGCTCAAGGGAACAAATCTTGATTTATATCAACGATTGAAATCAAAAACAACCATGAATGTGATTGCATCAGGTGGAATTACTTCGCTTCAAGATATGACTAAATTGAAGAAAATAGGTGTTGAAGGTGCAATCATTGGTAAGGCACTTTATGAGAAACGTTTAAGTTTAAAGGAGGTTCTCGCATGTTAACAAAACGCATTATTCCATGCCTTGATGTCAAACAAGGACGCGTCGTCAAAGGTAAAAAATTTGATGATTTGCGTGATGTTGATGATCCTGCAGCACTGGGAAAAAAATACAGTGATGAAGGCGCAGATGAACTTGTTTTCTATGATATTACCGCCTCTTCAGATGAACGTAAAATATCACTTGACTTTGTTGAGTCCGTAGCAAAAAACATTAATATACCCTTTTGTGTCGGAGGAGGAGTCAACACGATTGATGATTTCACGGCGATCTTAAGAAAAGGTGCAGATAAAATCTCAGTGAACACCGGAGCCGTCTTAAATCCAAGTTTAATTGAAGAAGCTTCACGCAAATTTGGAGCACAATGTGTGGTACTTTCCATTGATGCGAAAAAAAATGAACAAGGATCCTATGATGTCTACATCAAAGGTGGTCGAGTGAATACCCATATGGATGCCATTCAATGGGCAAAACGTGGAGTTGAACTCGGTGCTGGAGAACTCGTGATTAACTCAATTGATGCCGATGGGATGAAACAAGGTTATGATTTAGAATTATTAAGACGTATCACAGCATGTGTCTCTGTTCCAGTTATAGCATCAGGTGGAGCTGGATCGATGGATGATTTTGTTAACTGCTTCAAAGATACAGAAGTTGATGCAGCACTTGCAGCATCCGTTTTTCATTACAATGAGATTGATATCAAAACATTAAAAAAGACCTTGAGTGATCAAGGGATACCCATCAGAAAGTGAGAATGTCTATGAAGATAAACATTGATCAACTCAATTATAACCAAGAAGGATTGATTCCTGTCGTTGTTCAGGAATCAACAACAAAGCAAGTCCTCATGCTTGCCTATATGAACGAAGAAGCGTTAGACATAACGCTAACAACCAAACAAGCAACCTACTACAGCCGTAGTAGAAAATCTCTATGGGTCAAAGGTGAAACCTCAGGAAATACACAGCGTGTCGTTAGTATGTCTTATGATTGTGATGCAGATAGCCTACTCTTGATGGTTGAACAAACTGGCGTCGCATGTCATACCGGTGAGATGAGTTGTTTTCACAATCCGTTGACTCAAGAAGAAAACAAACCCCAATTATCTTTACTTGAAAAACTCTATCAAACCATTGAAGAGCGGAAAACAAATCCTGTTGAGGGATCTTACACAACGTATCTATTTACCAAAGGAATCGATAAAATACTTAAGAAAGTTGGAGAAGAAACAGCAGAAGTTATCATTGCTGCTAAAAACCACAGTTCATCCGAGATGACCTATGAGATCAGTGATTTAGTGTATCATACCTTGGTTCTCATGGTTCAAGAAGGCGTTAAACTTGATCAAATTGAAACGGAGTTAAAACGAAGAGAAAAGAAGTCATAAATCCCTTTGGTGGGATTTTTTTATGTTTATTCACATGATTTCACAAAGATATGCAAAAGTGTTGGTCTTTATCATACATTCTTGATATAATCAAACGTGTCCGACCGAACGGTCGGTCGGCAAGTGTTCACCTCAGGAGGATGACAATGAGTTCATATAGCGTAAGAAAACCAATCACGGTATTGATGGGAATTCTCATCATTATGGTTTTAGGTATATTTTCAGTCACGCGGTTACCTTTAACATTATTTCCAGAAATAGAATTACCATTTATCGTTACGGTCACAGACTATGCAGGAGCTTCACCACAAGATGTCGAAGAAGACATTGCAAACCCCATTGAAGCTGCAGTGTCGACCATTGGTAATTTCCAAGAAGTATCATCGATCTCCAATGAAAACTTTGGTATATCGATCATCACATTTGCTGAATCTGCCAACATGGACACCGTGGTCATTGAATTAAGAGAGCTTATCAATAATATTGATTTTGCTGATGGCGTGGGTAATACCAGAATTCTACGTATTAGCCCAGATATGTTACCTGTGATGACGGTCACACTTTTTCGTGATTATGATGAAGTTTTAACCGATGAAGAAGCGCTGATTCAAAACACAGAATGGATTAATCGCGATCTCTTACTCGATCTTCAATCGATTCCTGGTATTGCTGATGTGAGTGTTTCAGGTGCTGCAGATGTTATTCTAGAAATCGATTTAGATCCAGCAATTTTAACAACATATGGCTTAACACATCAAGGTGTTCTTGAAATCATCGAAAGACAAAATGTGGGTGGACTTATCGGAGTCGCATTAGATAATGGCGAACTACGCCTACTTTATTTAGGTGATCGTCCAAACTCCTTATCTGATATTGAAAACTTACCGATTGCTTTTGATGGATCAGAAATTATTCGCATCAGTGATCTCGTTAAAGCAGATGGTATTCGTTATGTGAATGCAAACACCGATGTCTATTCAAAGATCAATGGTATTCAAGGTATTCAAGTTGCATTTACCAAACAATCCGATTACGGGATTACGGAAGTTACACAAAATATAATTGAAAAGCTTGATATGGTCATGGAACGAGAAGGTGAAAATGCTCATTACACCATCTTACTTGATCAAGGAGAATATATTAATCAATCGATTAGTTCGGTTCTTCAAAACATTATTTTTGGAGCCATCTTAGCCATCATTGTTCTTTTCTTATTCTTAAGAGATATCAAACCGACATTGATTGTTGGTTTAGCTATTCCCATTTCAGTCATTGCTGCATTCATGTTGATGTATTTTAGCAATGTCAGTCTAAACCTTGTCTCCATGGGTGGATTGGCATTAGGTATCGGGATGCTAGTTGATAATTCGATTGTTGTTATTGAAAATATCTATCGCATGATCGGTGAAGGCAAGTCGAAAAAAGAAGCAGCCATTGCTGGTGCACATCAAGTTGTAGGTGCTATCACCGCATCGACACTGACAACCGCAGCAGTCTTCCTTCCAATCTTCTTTATTGAAGGTTTTATTGCTGAAATCTTCATTAGTATGGCATTAACCATTGCGTATTCATTAGGTGCATCTCTATTTATTGCATTAACCCTTGTTCCTACCATGGCATCACGCATGTTATCGGATCAAAAGGTTAAAAAAGAAGGAAAGATGCTTCACGGATTTAAAAAGATCTATGAAAAATCTGTCACGTGGACGATTCATCATCAACTCATCACGATTGTTACTGTTCTCCTTTTATTAGGTGGCATGGTATGGGCAGTTGCATCCAAAGGATTTATCCTCCTGCCACAATCCGATGAAGGATCAATTCATGTAGATGTGACATTTACATCGCTGACATCATTTGATGCAAAAGCAGCATATGCAGATGCATTAACAGAATTGATTCGTGAAGATAGCGACGTTGAAACAGTCTCTGCATCCATTGGTGGTCAAAGTGGATTTGGACGCATGATGTTTAGTTCAGGCTCATCAAATTTACAAATGACCGTGAACTTAAAAGACAATCGTGATCAGTCAACGGCAGACTATGCACAAACACTTATCGATGTGATTGCAGGATTTGATGTGGATTTAATCCCGGGACTCGATGAATCCAATATTATTGAGATTACAGTTGATGCCCAAAATAGTACAGCTGCGCTCGCAGGTGCAGAAGGTATTAACATCAAAGTGAGTGGCTATGACTTAGAAACGCTTGAAGCAATTTCTAATGATTTGGTGGTTCTATTATCTGATATTGAAGGTGTAACCAAAATTGATGGGGGAATCACACAAGGTGCAGATTCCATCAAGGTTACTGTTGATATGGATCAAGCCATGGTTTTTGGCTTAACGCATCAAGATATTATGGATAGTATCTCATTCCTATACACCAATCTTGAAAGTTTAGGCGCAACAGCATCACTTGTTGTCAATATTGAAGGTATCGAATATGAACTTAACTTACCCTCGGATACAGTATCGGGTGGTATCACATTTGATGTGTTTGGTGATTATGAAAACTTCTTATCAGGCATTCGTTTGTTTGATGTTGCAACACAGCAGATGATCAATCGTTATATCGAAACATCAGGACAAAGCATATACGTCCTCAATGCGATGTTACCCGGTTATGTCATGGGAGATCCGATTAACTTTGTTGTCAATCCTTATTTAAAAGTCACAGCAGGTGAGATTGTTTTAGATCCTTTCTCACTTGATCCAACCCTTGTCAGCTTGTCTCCTGCACCTCTTGTTGAGGATACAGATTCTTCGGTTGCTTCATTATCGAAAGTCACTGGATTTGCAGTGATTAATACGGATGGAACCAATCGCTACTTGAATGTCACTGCAGAAATTGAAGATGGCTATAATGTAACACGAGTTGGTACGGTTGTCGCTGATGCTGTGAACGAGTATCTAAAGACAGATGCATATCAAACGTATGGAGGAGGATATGCAGTCACACTTGAAGATCGGAAGAGCGTCGTGTAGGGAAAGAGTGTAGATCTCGGTGGTC
>CALKAH010000287.1 GCA_937983315.1 uncultured Acholeplasmataceae bacterium
TCTTGAAGTTTAATCATCTTTAAGCGCATCCGTTCTTTACGTTCACGTAGTGATTCTTCATAGATCACTTTATCTTTATCTCTCAAAAGGATGAATGCAATCGCAACGAAGATCAAGACGAGTAATGAATAGATTAAGACGATTGCGCCAGCAAATCCTAAACCCTTCGCATAGTTACCTGTAATCGTTGAAACCACGAATGAGTATATGGGGTTGACTTGGAAGATCGCAATTTGAACCACAGAGAAAATAGCCACTACAAGCGCGGTTGACTTTAAGTTAGGAAGGGTAATCTTCCAAAGAATTTGCCATGAGTTTGCGCCATCAATTTGGGCAGCTTCATAAAGCTGGCTGTTCATCTTTTGTAGACCATTCATGAAAAGAATAATCGGAATACCCGTAAACCACAAGATCATCGTAAAGTTATTAAAGATACTTCCGATTAAATCAGCGATAAAGGGTGAGAAGTTTTCAATCATTCTAAACACTAAAATCTCGGTCACATCAATTCGTGTTGTTGAGTCTGAATTGATCAGTTGTGTCATGACAGGACCCGATAAAACCACAACAGGGAAGAAATAAATCATACGGAATCCTGCACGAAATTTGATGTTTGTATTGAGAAGTAAACTCAAAATAAGAGATAGGACTAAGATTGCTGGAACATAGGTTAACTCAACGACCAAGAAATCTAAGATGAGGGGATTAAACTGTGTGTTTCTAAAAAATGCCGTTTCAAAGTTATCGAGTCCAATCCAGGTATATGTCCATCCTGTAATATCACGGACAACATAAAAGAATGAGAGATAAATCGTGTAGAAAAACGGATATAAAACGAAAATCAAGAAACCAATCAGCCAGGGCATCAAGAATAAATACGCTGATTTATTCGCATTTTTGGTCAACTTGGACACTTTTTTACGTTTACTCATGTTGACCTCCTTAATCCAAGACACGGAAGCTTTGTGCCGTGACGGAGTTACCCTGATAACTGATCAAGGAATCGGTATAGTTGATGACAATCTTGACACCATTGGAATATGTATTCACAATGACACCGGGTAGATAAACTTGACGATCAATCCAGGTCGCATTGAGCACATTGATATACGCTCGGTTCATTTCATCATAAATCGAAACGATACGATCTTGGTAGAGTGAAAATTCAGTTGAATAGAAATTCGATGAATTGGTTGAGATGAGTTCGTATGCTGGATCGTGTGTCAACATAAAGGAT
>CALKAH010000288.1 GCA_937983315.1 uncultured Acholeplasmataceae bacterium
TGTTGATTGAACTTAAAGTAAAATGCTTCCCAGCTATTAAGGACGATGGGACGTGCCTGATATTGAAATGGTTGTGGTATCACATGATGATTAATAAAATCATGGAAATGATGAGAAAGTTGATTAAAACCATGATCGGCGTATGATATCACAGCTTCAGGAGTTTCAAAGGATTCTTGTGGCAAAAGAACCCATTCAAAACAATGAGGGTTGATACCATTCATGAATCGAAGCATCCCGTGATTCGCAATTTGAACAGCTTCATAGTGATTACCACTATAGATCAAATTGAGACCTATACATACACCTTCATCTTCTCTTGTATTCTTTTTAGCAAGAATAATGCCGGGGTTGTGTCTGTTCGATGATGTCCCCGTTGTTGAATCAATGATATAGGTACCATAGGATAGTTCTCGTTTGTGTTTGTGTGCTTCTTTGATCCATCCACCATCAAATGTAAATAAATCATAGGTTGTATCGTCGAGATCGAGCATCATACTCATGATCTTTCGGATAACAAGATGTGTTTGATGATGATTGCGTAATACGGTTCTTCTGGTGATGATATTTGTCTTTTCAAAGACGGTATAGATCAGATCGAGTTCAAGTTTTGCATATTCATCTACCATGGTAATGATGATTGTTGAAGCATCATCTTCATGCGCTTGGGCAGTAGGTATGGTTTTCGCTGAAAGAGATCCCTTGTTGATTTCATGGTGATGATAGATAAAATCATTGACATATGTTCCATCGGGGCACTTGATTTCAAGCGGTGTTAAGCGAAAATCACCTTTACCAATGCCTGAATATTCAAGTGGTAAAAGATCAAGGTATGCTTGATGTCCATCTCTTTCATATAGAATTTGACTTCCCATACCCGCTGTAATCTTGGTATGAAGAGCTTCATATGAAGGATCAATCAGTTTTTTCCCTAAATAAAGATGTTCAAGTTGACCTGTGGGTAGAACGCGAAAGATATAATGAAGATCTTTTGTCTCCAAAACGATGTATGGATACTTCACATTGATCATACACTTAATCCTCCTTGATTAATCGCGCTTCATATGGTCTTAAACATTTAGGTTGATAAGCATCTTTATAATTTGATATGACGGTAGAACCTTGAATTTGTAGCGGTATCTTGACATCCTTCTTTTGAAAGCTAACGATGGTAACAAGCGATTCATCCTGATACACTCTTCTAAACATGAAGATGTTTTTCTTTGCGTATAAAGGCTCAAATGAGCCATCGATCAATGCTTTAGATGTCTTTCTATAGGTAATCAATTGTCGGTAAAAGGACAGGATTGAATCTTCTTCTTGTGTTTGCTTTTTTACGTTAATGTATGCTGTATTTGCGTTAATCTTCAACCATGGTTTACCCGATGTAAATCCACCCGTTTCATCCCATTGCATTGGAGTGCGTGCATGATCTCTTGAGGACATACGCATCATACGTTTTTGATACCAAATGGGGAAGTGAAGTTTTTTAGCAAGTGCGATAATCCGGTGTGTTTCGATATCTTGAAACTCATCAAGAGATGTCATATCGCCGTTGGTCATTCCGATTTCTTCACCTTGATACATATAGGGAGTACCTTTTAGTGTTAAATTCAGCAATGCTAACATCTTTGCACTTTCTTGGTGATATTTCTTGTCATCACCGAATCGTGTAACTGATCGTGTTTGATCATGGTTTTCTAAGTAATTGGCATTCCAATAGACGTGTTTTTGCCATGTGATTAATGTGCGAATGAATCGCCTGGGTTTAAATCGTGTTCTAAACCATTTATTATTGATTTGATCAGTTTCCATATGGGCAAAACTGAAGACCATGTCGAGTTCTTTTCGTTCTGGTAATATCAGATCATTTGCTTGTTTTGGATTAACGAGTACGGTTTCACCAACCGTCATGGTATCGTAGTGATTTAAAACCTCTTGACGCAATGTCTTGAGAATCTGATGCATACCTTCTTGTGAGTGGTAATGTTCTAATCCCTTTAAGACTAAACGCCATTTTCCGTTGGCTAATGTGGTTTTATAAATGACGTTAATCACATCACATCGAAACCCGTATATCCCTTTATTAAGCCAAAAATGCATGATCTTTTTCACTTCTTCTAATACAGCAGGGTTGTTCCAATTAAGATCAGGTTGCTTTTTGGAGAAGAGATGAAGATAATAGGAATCTCCTATTTTATCCCATGCTGGTCCACCAAAAAAACTCGTCCAATTGTTCGGTTGATCAGACCAAATATAGTAGTCGCGATAAGGGCTTTTTGGATCTTGACTTTCGATAAACCATGGGTGTTCATCGGACGTATGATTGATGACTAAATCCATGATAATCCGTATGTGTCTTTTTGCAGCTTCAACAACCAAACGGTCCATATCCTGCATCGTGCCATATTCAGGATTAATGGCACAATAATCACTGATATCATACCCGTTATCATCGTTAGGTGATGCATAAACGGGAGACAACCAGATCACATCAACACCTAAATCATGCAAGTGATCAAGTTTATCGATGATACCTGGGATATCACCGATACCATCGCCATTACTGTCCTTAAAACTACGAGGATAGATTTGATAGACAACCTTGTTTTTCCATGAAGGGTTAGTCTGCATAAGATCTCCTTGTGAAAACGCTTTATTACCCTTTATTATATAATAAGAATGCGCAAATTGGGAGATTATAAAAAAAGTCACGCATACTTTGCGTGACATCATTTAAAAGTTCTTGAGATTTTCTAAAACATCTTTAAGCGGTAATCCAACAATCGTGAAGAAATCGCCTTTATAATGATCAACGAGCGCTCCACCTTCACCTTGAATGCCATAAGCTCCCGCTTTATCCATGGGTTCTCCGGTCTTAATATAGTTCCATATTTCGAGATCAGATAAGTTTTTCATCCACACGTCGGTTTCTGACACGAAGGTTTTCACTTTTGATCCTTTAACCAATGCAACTGCAGTATAGACGACATGTCGATCATCGGAGAGGAGTTTGAGCATTCGATACGCATCTTGTTCATCTTTGGGTTTTCCTAATATATGATCTTCATAGACAACGATGGTGTCAGCGCCTAACACGATATCATCGGGATAATTTTTAGCTACACTTAACGCTTTTAACTTCGCGAGTTCAACGACGAGTTCACTGGGCTTGTACTTTTCATCGACAATTTCATCCACATGACTAGGAACAACGATAAAATCAAGACCCGCATCTTTTAATAACTTTGCTCTTCTTGGGGAACTACTGGCTAAAATAATCATGTCTAGCCTCCTCTATTCTTAAAGTATTATATCACGGGTCGAAGACAAATCTTCAAAATTTTTACATTATATCATGTATAATAAACGTGTAGAAAGAGGAACAGCCATGAAAAGCTTGATCACTGTTTTGAAAAACGAACTTAAGATTCCAACATCAGAAACACTCGTGCTTTCTGTAAGCGGAGGAGTGGACTCTATGGTCATGCTTCATCAGTTGAAGGATGCTCCTTATCGTGTTGTCGTTGTTCATTTTAATCATCTCAAACGAGATCAATCCATGATTGAAAAAGATCTTGTTGAAAAGACTTGCAAAGCACGAAATATTCCTTTCCACTACTACACCATTAAAGTCAAAGATGGCAATTTTCACCATCAAGCGCATGTTCTTCGTGCTCACTATTTAAATGAGGTTGCGAAGATGTATAATACGCGTTATATTCTCACTGCACATCATTTAGACGATTTAGCAGAAACTATTTTAATGAAGTGGACGCGAGGGAGTAATCTATTGGGCTATGCGGGTATGCAACAAATCCATGAAAGTGAAAGTTTTACCTATGTGAAACCTCTGCTCTACACATCGAAGCGAGATATTATGCTTTATGCTCAAACTGAGCATGTTGAGTATATGGATGATGAATCGAATGAAGAAAATGCTTATTTACGCAATCGTTATCGACATGCAGTCATTCCTATTTTGAAACAAGAAAGTGACACTTTTTTAGAACAGATTAAACAGTATCATCTCCAAGTTTCACAGGCCTTTTTTCACTTAAGAAATCTGACAAAACAACATGTGATTGATCAAAAAATCCCGCTTAAAGATTTTATGACCTGGGATGATGCCCAACAAGATGATGCGATTGCTTATGTCATCGAGTACTATGATTTAAACATGACTTACGATATTGTTCAAAAAGTTAAACGGATGTTAATGTCTTCAAAACCTAATGTCATTTATCGATTAAATCGAAATCACGTCTTCATTAAAGCTTATCAAGATGCTTTTATAAAGCCATTAACGGACAAAGATCATTCGAGATTTCTCATTCGTGAGGGATCGACTCCTATTGGAAATGTGGCTATTTTCACATTATTAACCAAAACCAATGCCAATACTGAAGAATTCACAAAATTATGTTATAATAAATTAGCATTTCCACTCATCTTAAGACACCGTCAGGAAGGCGATCAACTCGCATATCCCTACGGTCATAAGAAACTTAAAAAGCTCTTTATCGATGAAAAAGTTCCGATGGAGACACGTGAACAATTGTGGGTGCTTACTGATGGTGAAGGGACCATACTTTGGGTTCAAAATCATTATTTGAATCAAGTGCTTGGTCAAGAACAGACGTTGTATTTTCACTTAAAAGAGGTCAAAAAACATGCATCAAGATATTGAAAAAATTTTAGTTACTGCAGAAGAAATTGAAGAGATTTGCCAAGTGATGGGTCAAAAAATCACTGAAGACTACAAAAATAAAAATGTCATCTTAGTCGGTCTTCTTAAGGGTTGTGTACCATTCTTGGCGGACTTATCACGTCATATCGATTTAAAGTGTGATATCGCCTATATGTCAGTTTCCAGTTATCATGGTGGGATTGCATCCTCAGGTGATGTCAAAATCAAAATGGACTTAGATATCTCGATTAAAGGACGCGATGTACTCATCGTTGAAGACATTGTCGATACAGCGAATACCATCGTGACGATTATGGAATTATTTAAACATCGTGGAGCAACCTCAGTGAAGATTGCGACACTGCTTGATAAACCTGCAGGACGGATCAAGCCTTATCAACCCGATTATGTTGGACGTGTCATTCCTAAAGCGTTCGTCGTAGGTTATGGTCTTGATTATGATGAACTCTATCGAAACCTTCCTTACGTGGGTATCCTCAAGCCCGAAGTATATAACATCAAATAAGGGGTGTATCTATGAATCAAAACCCAAATTCTAAGAAAAAAATGGAATATCGTAAAAAACCAGATTACTTGATCATGCTCTTTACATTGGTCATCGTGATTGGTGTTTTCTTATTTCTAAGAGATGCCCTTCAGGGCGAAGTTGCATCATTAAACGTGACTCAGCTTACCGAAGCTGCTGATTTAGGTCATGTTGAATCGCTTAAATATACACCCGTTGGTGGCGATAACATCACACTCGTTCAAATCGAAGGTACATTCTACAAAAACAGTGCGTCTGCATCCTTTTATGGTACAGTAACCTTTGAAGGTATCATGCCTTTAGAAAATGCACAAACTATCATGCTTACCGTCGAATCCAAGGGTGGAACCACATCGATTGGGGTGCGTTCAGGTATCACGATATGGACTGTATTGCTCAATCTTGTTCCGATGATCTTGGTTCTTGTCATTCTTTTCATTATCTTTAGAAATGCTAATAATCAAAATTCGAAGGCTTTCGATTTTGCTAAAAACCGTGCACGGTTAAACCGCGAAAAATCAGTCACATTTAAAGATGTTGCTGGTGTTGATGAAGAAAAACAAGAGTTAGAAGAACTCATTGACTTCCTTAAGAATCCTAAGAAATACGTGGACATGGGTGCACGCATACCCAAAGGTGTTCTTCTTGTCGGTTCTCCTGGTACCGGTAAAACCTTACTCGCCCGCGCAGTTGCCGGTGAAGCCAACGTTCCATTCTTCACGATTTCAGGTTCTGACTTCGTTGAAATGTTTGTTGGGGTCGGTGCATCCCGCGTGAGAGATCTTTTCAAAGTCGCTAAAGAAAATTCGCCCTGTATCATTTTCATTGATGAAATCGATGCTGTAGGTCGTCAACGCGGTGCTGGTTTAGGTGGTGGTCACGATGAACGTGAACAAACTTTAAACCAATTGCTTGTTGAAATGGATGGATTCACCACCAACATGGGCATCATCATCATTGCAGCAACCAACCGTCCAGACGTCCTTGACCCTGCACTTCTCAGACCGGGACGTTTTGACCGTCAAATTACAATCAGCTTACCTGATGTTCGCGGACGTGAAGCTATTCTTAAGGTGCATGCGCGCAATAAAAAATTAGACCCTAAAATTAAACTCAGTGAGTTTGCAAGCCGAATTCCAGGTTTCTCTGGCGCAGATATTGAAAACTTGCTTAACGAAGCAGCACTTCTTGCTGCACGCGATAATCGAACACTCATCTCACAAAATGATATGGATGAAGCGATTGACCGTGTTATGATGGGGCCAGCTAAAAAGTCAAGAAAATATTCACCCGAAGAAAAGAAAACAGTTGCCTATCATGAAGCAGGACATGCTGTCATCGGTATCAAACTTCCCGATGCAAATGTGGTTCAAAAAGTAACCATTATCCCACGTGGTCGTGCAGGTGGTTATAATTTGATGACCCCTCTTGAAGAAAAATTCCTTGCAACTAAATCATCACTTCTCGCACAAATCACCTCTTATCTCGGTGGACGTGTGGCTGAAGAAATCGTGTTTGATACCGTCACAACCGGTGCGTATAATGATTTCCAAATGGCAACCCAAATCGCAAGAGCCATGGTCACTGAATATGGTATGTCAGATTTAGGTCCTGTTCAATACGAAAGTGCTGGTGGAAATGTCTTCTTGGGTCGTGATTACTTCAAAGAAAAGAACTTCTCTGATCAGGTTGCTCATGAAATCGATAAGGAAGTTCGTCATATCATCACGACATGCTTTGAAAAAGCGAAGACGATTATTAACGAACACCGCAGTTTACTTGATTTAATTGCTCATTACTTGGTTGAAGTCGAAACACTCACCAAAGCTGATATTGATGAAATCGTACAAACAGGTAAACTTTCTTGGTATCAAGAAAAAACATTAAACGGCAATGCGGCTTGATAAATACTTAAAAGTTTCTCGCATTATTAAAAGACGCACGCTTGCTAAAGAAGCTGCAGAAAAAGAAAAAGTCGAGATCAACGGTAAACTCGCGAAACCTTCTTCGTTAGTTAAAGAAGGTGACCTCTTAACCCTTCATCTCGGATTACGCATCATCCGTGTAAAAATCACATCACTCGCTCCTCTCAAAGAGGGCATGATGTATGAGCTTTTATCCGATGAAAAACGGCCATAACTTTGCTTATGGCCTTTCTTATGATATAATATCTTGGATTAGGAGGATTTTGATATGTTTCCAGATGATATAAACGAACAGCAACTTGTGCGAAGACAGAAAGCACAAGATCTCAAAAACCAAGGGGTTGAGCCTTTTGGACAAAAATATGTACGCACACACACAACCAAACAACTCTTCGAATTATGTGGTGATCGCGATCATGATGCACTTGAACAAGCCAATATTCATGTGTCGATTGCAGGACGCATTATGCTCAAAAGGGGCCAGGGTAAAGCTGGCTTTATGCACATCCAAGACCGCGATGGACAGATTCAAGTCTATGTTCGGATGGATGCTGTTGGTGAAGCACAATATGAACTCTTTAAGAATGCTGACTTAGGTGATATCGTCGGTATTGAAGGTGTGATGTTTCGCACGAAGACCAATGAACTCACCGTCAAGGCTCATACCTACACACATTTAACAAAAGCTTTACGCCCACTTCCTGATAAATTCCATGGTTTACAAGATAAGGAAGAAGCAAGACGTCGTCGTTACGTGGATCTCATCGTCAATGAGGATGCAAGAAAAGTAGCCATCACACGTCCAAGAATCATCCGTTCGATTCAACGTTTCTTCGATAATAAAGGCTTCATTGAAGTTGAAACACCTGTCCTTCATAGCATTTTAGGAGGTGCAGCAGCACGTCCTTTCGTCACCCATCACAATGCACTCGATATGGATTTCTATCTGCGTATTGCAACCGAATTACCGCTTAAGCGTTTGATTGTGGGTGGACTTGAAGCAGTTTATGAAATCGGTCGACTTTTCAGAAATGAAGGTATGGATGCGAAACACAATCCTGAATTTACAACCATTGAAGCTTACCTAGCGTATTCCGACATGGGTGGCATGATGGACTTAGTTGAAGAAGCTCTATCCACAGTGACCTTTGATACCCTCGGTACTTATGATA
>CALKAH010000289.1 GCA_937983315.1 uncultured Acholeplasmataceae bacterium
ATTTATGGCATCCTGGTTGGTTAGTTTTCTTATCCATTCCTGTGGTTGCAATATTACTCAACACACATATCAAAGATTTACCGATTGCTTTATCACCCTTTATTGCTGTGGTTGCATTCCTTATTTTAGGATTTGCATATAATCTATGGAATCCAGGTTGGTTAGTCTTCTTGATTATTCCTATGCTGGGTATCTTAAAAGGTAAGAATATTGTGAAGGTGATTCTTTATGAACTAAGTTTCTTAATTGCCATTGCATTCTACCTCTATATGGGTTATGAACAACAAGCTTGGGGTTATGGTGGACTTGGATTCTTGTTACCTGTTGCGATGGGATTAATCTTAGGTGAAATTAATTTTACGTTTGGCCGTCTTGAAGGTGTTGAACGTAAAAAAGCAATCACCATGGTGATGCTTGTCATTCTTGCGATTGGTTTATTCTTAGCATTAGGTTTTGGTTTAGGTGGTTGGGCATGGGCATGGCAAGTCTTCTTACTCATTCCAGTCACGGCGATTCTTCTCTTTGATAAGTTTAGATTAACAGCATTAATGCCATTCTTTGCCGTGATTATCTTCTTTTCAGTCGGGTACTTCTTTGGTATGTTCCATATATCATGGTTAGCTTTCTTACTGATTCCGATTACAGCAATTATTGAAAATGCCTAAATTAAAAGGTCGACTTAAGTTTTGCTTAGGTTGACCTTTTTTTATTTTTTCTTCAATTTTGCAACAAAGAACCCTTCAAAGTATTCAGTAGGTGGAATTAAAAGCGTTCCTTTTAATCGTGAGGAAAGTGTGGGAAGTTGATGAAACCAACAATCATCGATAGGAACGAGTTCAACTTTTCCTGTCTTGAGGAGATGTTCAATTTGCTTTTCGTTTTCTTCAGGAAGAATGGAACAGGTTGAATACACGAACGTTTTACCGGGTTTAAGCATCCGAACTGCTGCTTGTAAAAGTTCTTTTTGTGTGAGTGTCACATGTTCTAATAATTTCATCGAAAATGTTTGATAGGTTTGAGGGTGATCAAATTCAAACGTTCCTGTTCCAGTACATGGTGCATCCAATAAGATTTGGTCAAAGGTAAAATAGGGATCGAGTTTTCGTGCATCTTGGATGAGAACGGACACATTTTTTGCACCTTGACGATGGAGATTGAACTTCAGCTTTTCAGCACGAATGGGGTGAGCTTCGCATGCTGTAAGATGACACATATTGTGCGTGATTGTAGCAATCTGTGTTGTTTTTCCCCCAGGTGCTGCAGCCATATCTAGGATGTCTGTTTTGGGTTTTGGATCAAGAATGAGAGCAGGAATCATCGAGGATAGACTTTGAAGGTAAATCTCTCCATTTAGAAAAAGATCGAGTTTCATCAGTTCACTTTCATGCGAATGAACAATCCGTGCATCTTCATACCATGAAATGTTTTCGTATCTGATGTTGTGCTCTTTTAACACCTGATCGACGTGATCGGGTGTTGTTTTTAATGTGTTTATTCGCAAGGATACAACTCTTTTCTTTTGATAGCCTTCGATGATCTTTAAAACAATGTCTTCATGATAAGACATTCTTAGGCGATCCTTTAATTCTTCGATGATGTGCACATGTTGATCCATGGTATCCTCCACATGACCTCATTATACTAAAAAGAACGATTTCCTACAAGGATGATTTCATCGGATAAAGTGTTGAATCCTTGCACACGCTCGCCATCTTCTTATGATATAATATGAACAATAAGGTGAGGGATAGGCATGCAGAAAAATCCGGTTGTGGGTAATGTCAATAAGATCCTTCTGGGGGCGATTCTTTGGACCGTCTTTTACCTTCGTCTCTTCTTTGATGAAACCAGATGGAATGAAACATTCTTTGGACAAACTGTGCCTAATCTTTATCAGATGAATATTCTTTATGGCATCCAAATTGTTTTTTTTGCCATTTTAAATTTAAATCTTTATCACTATACCGTGGGTAAACGGCATGCCGTTTTAGATCTCCCACGTTTTTTTAAAGTGTTTATCTTTTCAGCACTGATGGTTTTTCTTGTTCAAGCATCGAGTCTATATCTTGATTTTCCTTCTCATTATGGCATCATCGGGTATCTTTTTGGTGAAGGGGATTACGCCGTGTTTACACGTTCATTACCCGCATTAAACTATGGACTTTATGTCGCAGGTACCATGATGTTTGTTCTCTACTTGACCGGTGTCATCGTTTATCTTTATCAAGTCGTGAAAATGAAGTTGAATTTTTCGTTTGCCTATGTCCTACGCTATATCTTTATCCTTGGTTTATATGGCATCACATTAGGTCATACCCCCTTAGGTTTTGGATTAGAACATCTTGTGGTGATGTCGGTTTATGTGCTTGCTGCTTTTCTTGTCTACATCAAAACCAAGTACAGTATTCGTGCATTGATGCTTGCTGTGTTCTTACTGTTCATCTTATAAATATAAAT
>CALKAH010000290.1 GCA_937983315.1 uncultured Acholeplasmataceae bacterium
CCACCGAGATCTACACTCTTTCCCTACACGACGCTCTTCCGATCTGATGGTGGAATTGGGACGATTGCGATGTGTGTCAATATGATTCCACATGTCATCAATGCGAAACCAGGTTTAAAGACGATGATTGATTTACCAGTTCCTCGTGCGATTTTAGGCGATATGAGAGATTTAATTGATCGATAGTCTTCATTTTTCAATCATTTTTTGATAAGATAGACACAAATGAATGAACGGGGGGAAAACGTGAAGTCTGATATCATTATCTTCATGTTATATGCTGTTTTTAGTTTTTTTATCGTTGTTATAGATGACTTGATTGTTACGTTGCAAGATGATATCAAAAACGAATTATTGATTGTTCTTAACTTGATGGTTTTTTGTATATCTTTTTCCATATTCTTAAAGCCATTTGATAAACATCAACTCAAAAAAGAATGGTGGATATACATTTTAGGTGTAATACCTTTAGCTGTGAGTCTTATTGGTATGCATCTGGGAACATTTCATTTTGTCTACCCTGAACGATTTTCGTTTATGAGTGATACGAGTCTCAAGTTACATTTCTTAGGTGGTTTTATTTTATATATCATCTTGTTTTCAGTAATACTAAAAATTTACCGGTTATTTTATGAAAAAAATCAAAGCCATCACGTCAAAATAGATGATGAATCGATTGTGAAGGAGGAAAAATCATGAAACAAAAGATTTTCAGTTTGTTACTCTATGTCTTAGTGATTTTCTTCTTTCGATTAGCAGGCGAAATCGTTATAGGTCAACCTGGACATATCGCGGTCAAAGTGTTAATCATTTATACCGCGCTCATCATTATCGGTTTTTATAGTCTAAGTCTTTGGCCTAAAAAAGAAGCAGATCATCCACCGACGATAAGCATGTTGATTTATGTGATTATCCCTGTTTTATACTGGTATGGACTATCCTGCTTAGCGATTCTCCATGCTTATGATCCTGAGACATATCTTCCGGGTTATGAACAATCTTTGATCTATATTTCTGTTCTTGCCACATTAGCGTATGTGTTTATTCCAGCAATATTCACATACATAAAAAACATTCGAAAAGATCGCCATATCTTAAAATCACTCCATGGAGATTCCCATCAAAACCATGAATAGTCGTACTCAAGAAATCTCAAAAAGATTTCTTTTTTCTTTTTTACAGAGCCACACTATACAAAAAAGCCAAAAAATGGTATCCTAAAGATAGGTAAGCGCTTTCAATTAATGAGTTCCTTTTTTTATGCAAAAGGAGGGTTAACATGATTGATCCGATGACATACGTTGAGATTTATCGCATGATTCTACCACCTGAAGAACGCTCGTCCAATCTACCGATTGAAACAAAACGAGTTCCTTTTGAGATGCGTCTTCGAGGTCAACTCCTCAAGGAAGCATCCATTGGCGATATGGTTGAAATTGTGACCGCATCCAAACGGATCGAACGTGGGATTTTGGTATCTGTTAATCCCTTTTTTAGTCATAACTTTGGACATTATGTTCCGATGATGACAACCATTCGAAACATCATCATTAAAGAGACGGAGGATCTATCATGAGCTATCAAGATGTGATGAACCGTAAACAAGAGATTATGCGTCGCGCGCTTAAACTCGATTATGAACAATTTGAGTATCCTGGTATTGGGTTTGACTATGAAAAAATGATGGCATCCGCAGGGTTTACACTTGATGATGTGATCAACATTCAAAAAGAAAACAATATTGGTGGTACACCACTGATTGAACTTAAACGTTTATCCGCTTATGCAAGAAAGTGGGCAAAACCTGGGTTTGGTGCACGCATTTTTTTGAAAGATGAAGCTCAGAATTTATCAGGATCTTTCAAAGCAAGACGAGCTGCCATGTCCATCTATCAAGCCAAGCGATTGGGATATCAAGGTGTGATTGCTGCAACATCAGGAAACTATGGTGCTGCAGTCGCTGCACTTGCAGCACGTGCAGGTCTAAAATGCATCATCGTCCAAGAGTGCTATGACTCCAATGGTGTTGGACAACCCGAGATTATCGAAAAAGCGAGAGCTTGTCAGGCATATGGTGCCGAAGTCGTTCAACTTTCAGTAGGACCTGAACTATTCTATCAATTTCTTTTACTACTTGAAGAAACCGGTTATTTTAATGCATCTCTCTACTCTCCCTATGGTGTGATGGGCATTGAAACATTAGGCTACGAGATCGCACAAGATGTGATGAAGATGACAGGAAAATATCCAGAAGCTGTCATTTGTACCAATGCGGGTGGTGGAAACTTAACGGGGACTGCACGTGGTTTAATCAAAGCAGGAGCAAAAGATACGAAGATTATTGCAGCAAGTGTTGATTTAACCGGATTACACATGGCCTCCGATAAAGACTTCAATCTCAAATCATTTACGACAGGTCATACAGGATTTGGTATTCCGTTTTCAACGTTCCCTGATCGAAGCGATGTCCCTAGAAGTGCAGCAAGACCCCTACGTTATATGGATATGTATGGTTTAGTCAATCAAGGAAGTGTCTTTTTTATCACCGAAGCACTCGCAATCCTAGAGGGTATGGAAAGGGGTCCAGCTGGAAACACGAGTTTAGCGCTCGCATTTAGTCTCGCTCAAACCATGAAAGACTCAGATATTATCGTCGTTCAAGAAACCGAATATACCGGTGCTGGAAAGCATATGAACGCACAAGTATCGTTTGCAAGCGATCGTGGAATCAAATTAGAACTTGGAAATCCTCTTTTAGAAAAACCAGGACAGAATTTGATTTTCCCTTCTTCTGGAGCAATGCTTAAACATAAAGAAGTTCCGATGGAAACACTGAAGATGAGTTATTTAAAGCATTATCAAAATCAGTTATTGTTTGATTCTGATTATCAGTATTTAAGTGAAGAACTCAAAACGTCAATCGAAAACATCAAAACATGGATGGAGGCTATCAATGAAACCAAGAAATGATGACTTTAATGAACGCAGAAAGCATTTGAAAAGTATGACCGATCAAGAATTAAAGGTATACTTTGAACAATTGACCGATCAGATTATCGATCCGATGCTTGAACTTGCACAAGATCACACCACACCTGCAATTGAACGTAGTGTTTTGATGCGGATGGGTTTTTCGAGTTTAGAAGCGAAAACATTGACTGAAAAAATGATGGAACATCACCTTCTTGCTCATGGAGCAGGTCATGTGGTGTTTAAATATGCGAAAACATATAACATTCCTATTCGAGAAGCTGGAATGAGACTGATGGATACATCAGAGATAATGAAGATGGTGGAGGTGTTCAAATGACAATCAACGAAAAGCTTGATATTCGCGCCATCTTAAACGATCTTGAACACTACCGACCCAAACGAAGAGGATGGGTATGGAGAAATCAGCAACCTATGGATTTAGGTGCATTTCACTATGTTCAAGCAAGTGCTTCACTCAAAAACAGCATTCCACTTCCCAGTGCCCGTCATTTAGGAAATATTGATCCTCAACCGGATGCTACCATCACCACAGAAATCGCATCAGGTCGTTTTGAAGATGATATCAGAAGAATGCGCATGGCTGCATGGCATGGCGCTGACCATATCATGGTGATCAGAACAGCTGGACAGTCACACATGGATGGCCTTCTTGAAGGGACACCACAAGGTGTTGGAGGCGTTCCTATCACCCGTAAACAAGTTCGTGCACAACGTAAGGCACTTGACTTGATTGAAGAAGAAGTGGGTCGACCTATTAATTATCACTCGTATGTATCAGGTGTTGCTGGTCCTGAGATTGCTGTGATGTTTGTTGAAGAAGGTGTCAACGGAGCACACCAGGATCCTCAATATAATGTTTTATATCGAAATATCAACATGATTAGAAGTTTTGTTGATGCATGCGAAAGTAAAAAGATCATGGCATTTGGTGGTTTAGCACAAATTGATGGTGCACATAATGCCAATGCGACCGCTCGTGATGCATGGAAAGTCATGCCAGAACTCTTGGTTCAACATGCGATCAACAGCCGGATGAGTGAAAAGATTGGGATTCGTCCTGACTTGATTTGTCTTTCAACTGTTCCACCTGCAGCACCTCCTTCTCCCGATCTAAAACTCAATCTTCCATATGCACTTGCGCTTCGTGAATTGATGTCGAAATACAAGATGCGTGCCCAGATGAATACAAAATATATGGACTCCTCAACCCGAGAAGCAACAGTAACACACGTTCTTAATCTCCTCATTTCTAGATTGACATCTGCCGATATTCAATCGACCATTACCCCTGATGAAGGACGTAATGTCCCATGGCACGTCTATAATATAGAAGCATTGGATACAGCTAAACAAGCCATGATGGGCATGGATGATTTGATGAGCATGTTGGAATTCAAAAAGGATGGTTATCTTGTAGAAACCAAACGTGAAATTCAAGAACGTGCCATTTTGATGATGGAAGAAATCATTCAACTTGGTGGTTATTTTAAAGCCGTTGAAGAGGGCATGTTTGTTGATAGTGGCTATTACCCAGAACGCATGGGTGATGGTATTGTCAGAAAAATGGATGGTGGGATTGGTGCACATTCTATTCTAAAACGTGCTGATGATTATCTTGCTCCTGTCCCTGCACATTATGGATATAACAACATCACGCAATATGGATTAAAGAAGAATCAAGATCCTTCAATCTTATTGGGGGGATCAACATTTGATCATCCAGAATGGATTCAATATATCGATGAACTTGATGAAAATGATAATGTCAACATTCGTTTAGATGACACAGAAACCTATCGAAGCACAACCAAAATCAAACCTGAAGTTCAGTGGTTGGGTGATGGCGTGGTGACATTAGATTTATTCTTTCCAACCGATAGTGACACAGCAGAAGCTGCAGCATTGGTGGTTGCAAAAAACATGCAACTCAAACAAGCAGAAGTGATCCATAAAGAAATGTTACATCCTGCTGAGGGCACACGCATTCAACTCAAAGGAGTTGTCTCCTTTGACATTGATACAAAGGATT
>CALKAH010000291.1 GCA_937983315.1 uncultured Acholeplasmataceae bacterium
ACCACCGAGATCTACACTCTTTCCCTACACGACGCTCTTCCGATCTGCACATAAAATTGCAGAAACAGTTCATCATCGTGTTGAAGATGTTTTCCCAGATGTGATTCATTGCATGGTTCACGTCAATCCTGAACGAAATTTATAAGAAATAGAAGACGCAACCCTATGAATGGTGCTATGATGAAGTAAACATAGTTTAATTCATTGAGTTATAGCGTCTTTTTTGATAAAATGATGATAACCAATTGAATGAGAAAGGCGGGATCTTTATGCCATCATTACCATCATTACTGATTCTCCAATGGGGTATCGTCGGCTTCTATGTCGTGATATACTTCCTACTGGGGTTTTTGAGGGGAGGTTCCAAGTCGACTTACTTTACGATCGTCGCGTTTATCACGACCTTTATTAGTTTGTTTTTGATCTCATTCATCTCACTCAACTTGATTTTATCGGATACATTTACACTGGTGAGTCTATTAGACATGATCAATGGTTATGCGGGTGGAATCATTCCTGCACAAGTGATGACCTATGCAGCTGATCCTGTTTTAGCCGCGTTTGCCATTGCAGTCGTGGATTTGATCCTTCGTATTACTGGTTTCATTATTCTTTACCCACTGGTTAAAGGTCTATTGACACTCATCATTTTTAGACCTATCTGGAGTTTTGGTATTAAAAAAGCATTATTAAGACGTCAAAATGAAAAGTATGAAGAGCAATCAATGTCTGAAGGGAAAAAGAAGTTTGTCCCCTCAAAGCGATTAAAGAAAACATTCTTAGGTCGTTTTGTTGGTGGATTTATGGGATCCCTTCAAGGTCTTTTGGTTGCTTTTATCATGTTATTACCGCTTTTGATTATTTCCGGTTTCCTTACCGTCGATACAACCCAACAGACCCATCAGGGTCAAGATGCAACACCACTCGCCATCGGTTTACCTGGTTTTGAGGGTATGGGTGATATGGTGGATGATTACTTAGCTCAAATCGATGAAATGAATGCCCAAGGTTTAGGTGCGATGGTCAAACAAATCACCATTTCAGGAAAACCTTTGGATCGCTATATCTTTGATCGTCTTTTTACAACACAAGTTAAACAAGGCGATCAAGTCACTGACATCAATTGGATCAACGAAATGGAAGGCATCCTTCAAATTACGCGTACTGTCTATGATGGAGGATATCTCGATGATGGATTTGACTTATCTCAACTCAATGAAGAAAAACTCGCTGATGTCGATGTCGTCTTTAATTATTTAAAGAATTCAGACTTAATTGCCTACATGATTCCAACAGCTGCAGCCTTTGGATATGATCAATTCAAAGATAGCTTACCCGCAGGCATCACCGAAGAAATGGCAGAAGTTGGACTAGAACAACTTCAAGCAATCGATTGGAATGGTGAGTTTGATAATATACAAGCCATTATTAACGCAGTATTAGCATTTGGATCAGTCGAAGAACTCCAAACGTATATGTCTGACCCCAATTTACTCCTTGATTTAACACCTGAACAAGGTGTTCTATTAGCAGACGTTATTCGAGCAATCGGTAATATTCAACTCCTCGACTTAGTTTCAGTAGGTGCTGAATATGCAACAACCCTTCAAGCGGTGCAAGATCAACTCACATGGATTGCTCCTGAAGAAAGACAAGCTTATCTTGAAGATCGTTTAGCATTCTTGATAGAAAGTGAAAGCTTCTTCAATGGTGAAGACGGTGAATTTGCACGTTTAGCACTCCTTATTGAATCGATCTATACCGATGAATTTGGTGATGTGAACTTAAGACAGCTCATATCGACCTCAGATCCTGAGGCTTTTCTTGCTGCTCAAAATGAAGAATGGATTGATAATCTTTTAGAAAAGATTGTTGATCTTGAATTATTAATCAATACAATACCCGTCGGTGTTGATTATGCGCTTTATACACAAGTCGGTGATTTAGTCGATGAAACACTTGCTGGTGAATTAGAAACTGCACTTTCTGAAATTGATTGGCAAGCCGAAATCTTGAATGTTGGTGATATTTATAAGACTGCTGTTCAATTGGGTGTTGTTCAATTACTTGGTGATAATCCTGATTATCTAGCGTTTGTTGATGATGTCGTCGTCAACAACATGGATAATGTAAGAGTAATCGTCGGTAAGATCTTTGAAGAAAGTGCCCTTGTGAATGCTGCACTTGAACTAGCAGCACCGATCTTAGTTGAACGTTTTGTCTCCGACCAAACCATTGCTGGTATTGTACAAGAAGCATTGATCTCAGATCCTGACTCAGGTGTTGTTGATTTTAATGTTGGCCAAGAAATCAATACCATCTTAGATATTGTTGAAAAAATGTATATCTTTACGAATGCTTCAGAAATCGCGAACTTCAGTGGTATGACTACTGAATCCAAATTTGAATTATTCTCTGGCTTTGGTACATTAACCAATACTCAATTTGAAGAACTGAAAACATCCTTTGAAAGTCTTCAACTGATCAATCGTGTGGGTCAATCAGGTTTAGAGTATGTTCGAGATACCATGGGCATTGCACAGATTTATGTTCCTGATACGGTTTCATTAGGGTCTGATATTGGATCCATTCTTGGTCTAGGTTATTATGTTGCAAAATACGTGAGTGAACAAAAACCACTCTATCCAACTTATGAAGAGATTGATTTTGCACCACTGTTTGCGGATGATGAGTTTAGATCCTATCTCTTGCCAACAGTAGACAATAACCATTCAGAATTATTACTCGCAAATATTGCATTTAATGCTAAGTATTACGCAAATGACCCAGCGATGAGTCAGTATTTGAGTGTTCCTCAATCACTTCTTGATGCATCCCCTGAATCTGAAGCATGGAAAGATGAACTTACTGCTCTCTTAGGTGCTGTCTTCGACTTAGCAGCATCCTTTGAAGGTTCAACCGTACTCACACTTTCCTATCACGATGTGATGGCATTCACCGCTGCACCAACAGATGCTAACATTGAACTCATCACACAATTTGCTGATCCAATCAAGGCTGATGAAACATTTGGCAGTTTGGATAGTTCAGTGATCTTAAGATCATCATTAAAGAATGTGATTGATACTTTCGGCACATCCACAGAAGCTACTTTAGGCGGTTATAGCGTTAAGGTTCCCGATATTGCACTCGATGGCTCTATGCTCAAAGAAGGCATTTTGGTTGAACTGATTAATGGTTTAGCGATTTTAGTCGATGATTTAAACACGACATGGCAATATACAACCATTTCCGAGTTGACATCGAATCTATCTGCTGATGGCATTTTACCTGCATATAATAACTTAAGTGATGATTCACTCATTTCTTTTGGTAATATCACCTTGATTAAAGGTGTGATCAGTGAAGCTTTACTCAGTCCAGAAATCAAGAGTTTTGGTATTCAAAAACTCAACGAAGCTCAAACATTCATTCAAGCTCCTGCCGATTTCTTAGATCTTGATTCCTTACTCTTGGATGTAGAAGGTGTTAAGGGCGATGAGATTGGTAAACTTCTCATTTCAGTGAGAAGCTTGCAGCTTACAAGTACCGGTGATCTATCATCGTTTGGTCCTCAAATGTTGAATAACATGATCGGAAGAAACCTTGATGCAGGTATGGATGATTTAGACCGTTTCTTTGATTCGGGTATTCTGTATACCTTCCTCGATAAAGCACTTCAAATCGATGGACTCAATGACTTTGTCAATGATACATTATCCACATCATTTGGTGGTGGAAGTATCACCATTGATATCACACCTCATCCAGCGATGCTAGGTAATGCCATTGACGATGAACCGATTGAAGTCGGACGTATTCCAAAAGAAGAATTTAGAAATATCGTTGTTTCCTTAAGTTTACTGGGCGATCCAAGTACGATTGGCATTGAAACCTTCCCAGGTATGATCGATCCTTATGCGGTTTCTGATGATTTTACAACCTTCTTAAATTCTGATTTTATCTATGTGATTGTGGGACGTCTTTTTGAAAATCAAGGTTTTGGTGACTACGTCGGTGGTTTCTTAGGTGATGCCTTTGGTGATGGTATTGATCTTGATATGACCGCACCAAGCGATGCTAAAGGAATAGCAGGCGTTGAAGAAGACATTATTTCTAAAGCTGAACTTCGTCAAATTATGGTTTCCTTTAAACTGATTGGTTTGGATGGAGGAACCGATATTGATGTTGAAGCGATTCTTGCTCTTTCAGGTCAAAATGATATTGCGGGTGTTGATGATTTTGATCGCTTTATCGCATCCAAATATATCGCAGATAAGCTTTCAATTATTTTAACCTCGGATGCCATTTTGGACTTACTTTCTGCAGACCGTTTTGAACCGGTTGATTTTGTGCTACCCGTTTCAACCTATACAACCATTGATGGTCGCGATCGTTTGACCAATGATGAGTTTGCAGCCATCTTTAATGGACTCAAGGTTTTAGGTATTACGACGCTCGATGGAAATAACATATCCATCGATACGATTACATCAAAGACCAGTGCAGAAATCACCGAAGTTCTAGAATCCAATTATTTATACACATTCATTGATTTAATGCTCAAGTCCGAAACAAGTTTCACCATTCCTTCAACGGCACTTGAAACTGCTGGTGAATATGCAGGTATGGTGAAGAAGAGTGAAATCAGTGATATCTTTGTTGCACTTGACATCTTTAATTTGGGTACAGGTCAAGCACCCGATCCAGATACCATTACGATTGCTCAAATTCAAGACTTACTCGATCAAACCAATTCTGCAATTGTTCAGTCGCTCTTATCTGATGCAATCATTCAAGCGTTGGGTGCAGAAAATGTACCAGATGATGCTTACGAAAGTGTCGGTCTATTAACACAAGAAGAATTGGATGCGATTGTGGCTGCACTCGCTGTGATTTCAGGTGATCCTGACACACCAGTTACTCAAATTGCTAATCAAATTGATACATTAACGGTGGGTCAAGTCAATGATCTCGATGTAACAGATACAGGTTCAGCGACGATCAAGCAAATGTTATCCGATGCAATCATCGATGCCATCAATGCAAGTAACATTCCAGAAGAAGCAGATCGGAAGAGCACACGTCTGAACTCCAGTCACCGAATACGATATC
>CALKAH010000292.1 GCA_937983315.1 uncultured Acholeplasmataceae bacterium
CATACGATATCGTATTCTGTGACTGGAGTTCAGACGTGTGCTCTTCCGATCTTCATGGTGATGGCAAAGCTCTCATCGGAGCGTATGCTTGAAATCTGGGAAATGATCAATAATTCAGAGATTTATGGGCGTCACCTTGATAAACTTAAATTTGATCGGGTGGGTCTATTTAGCTTAAAAGATATGTATCAAAAGTTGACAAAACAAGTATCACTTTCAGAAATCAGGGAAAGTAAGATACAAGGTTATGTCACAGCTGCACGCATTAAGAAACGCCACATGATCGATCAAGTTTTGCTTCACCGTATGGAAAAAGAAGTCTTCCATTTAAACGAGCAAGAAGATCCCTATAAGGCCGTTCTTGCTTCAGCATCGATTCCTGTTTTGTTTGGGTCAACCGAAGTTGGTGAAGAGTATTATGTCGATGGTGGTGCTGTTGATAACTGCCCCATCCAACCACTTATTGAACAGGGCTGTGATGTCATTATCGCCGTTCCAATCGATGGTCATTTTCACCCTAAGAAATATGATCAAGATGACATATTACTCATCAACATGGAAGCTAAAAAGTTATTTTCGTTGACCATGCTTGACATTTTGGATTTTAAACCCGAAGATGTCAAACATAAATCAATGTATGGATACTTGATGGCAAAAGCCATGATACAAAAACTCAAAGATCAAGGTCTTTATGATGGTATCCAGTTGACAAAACCAGAAGGACATACGTACATGATTCTTCCTAAAGAGGAAGAACTCAACGTTAAAGAGGAGGTTTCCTTATGGATTTAGAGATTGTTCGACTCATTCAACACTTAAGAAACCCAGTATTTGACTTTCTCTTTTATGCAATCACACAGCTGGGTGATCAACTCGCATTTATTGGAATTGCACTGATGATCTACTGGACGATCGATAAGAAGCTTGCACATAAGTTTGTGTTTGCGTTTATGATCAGTGCACTCGTCAATACGTCTCTTAAACAACTCTTTAAACGCGTTCGTCCATTCTATTATCAAGGTGTAAGTTCTGAAGAAGCGTGGCGTACAACAGGATACTCATTTCCTAGTGGTCATGCTCAAGCGGCTGGTGTCATCGGTTTTACTGCATTGCACGAAGCGAAAAATAGACACATGAGATGGTTAAGTGTTGTCGGTTGGTTCTTTATGATCATGGTTCCACTCTCAAGAATCTATTTAGGTCAACACTTTTTAAGTGATGTTATTGTCGGTGTCCTTTTAGCGTATTTACTGGCCTATTTGTCCTTTAAATTGGTTGATCTCATGAAAGATGATGAGCATATCTACACACTCATGCTTGCACCTCTGTTTATCCTGGCGTTATTCTTTACAAAGAACCACGATGTCTATATTGCCGCTGGAGGTTTTGTTGGGTTTGCTTTAGGCTATTATGTTGAGAAGAAATACATTGGTTTTGATGTCAAAGCCGTGTGGTGGATTCAAATCATCAAGGTCATCATCGGTTTAAGTATTGTTTTTGTGATCAAAGAAGGATTAAAACTCATCTTCCCAGACATGTTGATCTTCGATTTCATACGTTATATGTTGATTGGAGGTTGGGCTGCAATCGGTGCACCCTTACTGTTTAAATATGGACAACGTTATCTTCAAAAAAACGTTTCATGAATTAACAAGTGCTGAACTCTATCAAATCTTGGATCTTCGGTCCAAGGTTTTTGTCTTAGAACAGAAGTGCCTTTATCCAGATATCGATCATAAGGATCAAGCTAGCATGCATTATTGGATCGTAGATCATGGTGTTATCGTTGCTTATTTAAGACTCATTCCACCGGGTATTCGTTTCAATGAACATGCAATCTCTCGTGTTGTTACCGATCCCGATTATCGCCAAAAAGGTTTAGCTACACAGTTGATTAAACAAGCCATGAAAGATTGTGATGGGTTTCCTATTCGCATATCCGGACAGGCTTATCTCAAGTCGTATTATGAAGGTTTTGGTTTTCGCGTTGTATCGGATGTTTATCTCGAAGATGATATCCCCCATTATGAAATGCTTTATACGAAATGAATAATAAGTTTAATATTTTGAACTTCAAAATGAATATGTTAAAATAGTGCGTGAAAACATATAAGGAGAGATAATATGGATCGCGCGATTAGTCTTTGGTTTGAAAGTATACGACATGGTTTTCTCGATTACTTCTTTTTATTTATAACTGAATTTGGTGATGAACTTGTCTTTTTGATTCTTTCTTCGATTTTGTATTGGCTCGTGAATAAGGAGATTGGCTATCGTTTTATGATGATTTTCTTAGGAACGATTGCTGTTAATGATGCGATTAAGTTTTTGGTTGCACGTCCACGCCCCTTCCAAGCAGGTGTTGTGAGTGTAGTGGGTGAAGGATCATATGGCTATTCGATGCCTTCAGGACATGCACAAGGTTCAATGACCATGGCATTAACACTTCATGACGATTTTGGAAAGACGAATCAATGGGTGACACCAGTCGTCTTCACCATGGCGATTTTAGTTTCAATCTCACGGATCTACTTAGGCCAACATTATTTTTCAGATGTGATTGTGGGGATATTGGTTGCTTTTGCAGTCTTTTATGCAATTAAGCTTATTGCACCGAAAATCAAGTTAACAACACAGAAGTTTATCTATATCATTTCACCTGTTTTAATCGGCCTACTTTTCTTAATCGATGAAAAAAATTATTTTGTCGCTGTAGCCGCAATGCTTGCTTTAACAATCGGTTATGATCTTGAAAAGAAATACATCAACTACACAGCAAAGGGAACCGTCTGGGTTCAAGTTGCTAAATATGCGATTGGTTTAATTGTTGCACTGCTTCTCAAAGAAGGCCTTAAAATGGTATTGCCCTATACAACAGATATTGATGCGGATATGACACAGCTTGATTTATTCTTGGATTTTGTCAGATATTTCATTTTATGCTTATGGTTATCACTGGGATCATTCTTTGTCTTTTCCAAACTTTTCAAGCAAAAACAAGCATAAAAGAAGGTTAACCTCTCTTGGTTTGACTTTACATTTAAGCATGACTATGTTACAATGAATACGCGATGAACAAAAGAAGTAACAAGATGATCGTTTCATAGAGACTTCGTGGGTGGTGAAAACGAAGAACGAAACTTGTGAAGGCTGTTTGGGAGCAAAAGGTCAGTCGGCCGTAACGACAAATCGAGTGCTAGGATGTTCCTAGAACTAAGGTGGTACCGCGTAGATTATACGTCCTTAGAATAAGCTAAGGGCGTTTTTTATTGATTGGAGGATAAAACATCATGAAATGGATGAGCGCAGCAGAGATCAGAAAAGTTTGGTTAACCTTTTTTGAATCCAAAAAACACAAAATTGAACCATCAGCATCACTTGTACCTCAAAATGATCCAACACTCTTATGGATCAATGCAGGTGTTGCCCCATTAAAGAAGTATTTTGATGGAAGTGAAAAGCCACAAAATCCACGGATTACCAATGTTCAAAAGTGCATACGCACCAATGACATTGATAATGTTGGACGTACCGCACGCCATCATACGTTCTTTGAAATGCTTGGTAATTTCTCAATCGGGGATTATTTTAAGCATGAAGCGATCGCATGGGGGTTAGAGATTTTAACCGATCCTAAGTGGTTTGGTTTTCCCAAAGACAAGCTTTACATGACCTATTATCCCGATGATGAAGACGCTAAAAACCGTTGGATTGAACTTGGAGTCGATCCTTCTCACCTCATTCCACGTGCCGATAATTTCTGGGAAATTGGTGCGGGCCCCTGTGGTCCTGATACCGAGATCTATTTTGATCGTGGTGAAACCTATGACAAACGTGGTGTTGAACTCATCTGGGAAGATCTTGAAAACGAACGCTATATTGAAATATGGAATATCGTCTTTTCACAATTCAATTCTAAACCTGGATTATCCCGTGAAAATTACCCAGAACTCCCTTCAAAAAATATCGATACGGGTGCGGGTCTTGAACGGTTTGCGTGTGTCATTCAAGGGACAAAAACCAATTTTGAAACCGACCTCTTTTTCCCAACCATTAAACATACAGTTCAGCTCACAGGTATTCCTTATGAAGGACAAATGGCTTATAAAGTGATTGCTGATCACATCAAAGCATTGACATTCGCGATTTCTGATGGTGCTATTTTATCCAATGAAGGCCGCGGTTATGTCTTAAGACGTCTTCTTCGTCGTGCTGTCAAATATGGCCGTCAATTAGGCTTAACAGAGCCGTTTTTATACCTACTTGTCGATGATGTTGTTGAGACAATGGGTGTTCATTATACGAATCTCTATGAAACGAAAGATATTGTCAAAAAATTAATTGAAAAAGAGGAAAAGAAATTCTTAGAAACAATCAATGAAGGTGAAAAACATCTTCTTGAAGCAATCGAAAAAGATAAAAAGATAGTCAGTGGAGAAACGGCATTTAAACTCTATGACACGTATGGATTTCCCATTGAATTAACGATCGAATATGCAGAAGAACAAGGTGTGACGGTTGATCTTGATGCATTTAAAAAGGAACTTGAAAAACAGAAGGAACGTTCACGTAGTGCACGGACTCAAGTAGGTTCCATGAAAGCTCAAGAAGAAGCCTATCTAAACTTTACCGAACCTTCGACGTTTGTGGGTTATGATACACTTCAACTTGAAGCGAAAGTCATCAAAGTATTTCCTGATGGCATCGTTTTAGATCAAACACCTTTTTATGCAACATCCGGTGGACAAGTTTCCGATAAGGGATGGATTAACGGACTCGAAGTCGTTGATGTCACCAAACTTCCTCATGGTCAATTCTTACACAAGGTTGAAGGTGAGTATCAAGAAGGCGATGAGGTATTAGCCGTTGTTGATCAGACGAGAAGACTTCAAACGATGCGTAATCATAGCGCAGCCCACCTCTTCCATCAAGCCATAAAAGATATTTTTGGTAAACATGCAAACCAGCAAGGTTCTCAAGTCGCTCCGTGGAGCTGGCGTTTTGACTTTAACCATTTTGAAACAGAAACCGATCAACGCATTCTTGAAGTCGAAAAATTGGTGAAGCATTATATCAAAGAGATGCCACTCGATGTGATCATTCGTGTGTTACCCATTGATGAAGCACGTAAACTTGGTGCGATGATGTTATTCGGTGAAAAGTATGGTGATATGGTTCGGGTCGTCGATATGGGATGGAGTAAAGAGTTCTGTGGTGGGACACATGTCAAAAACACTCAAGAAATCTTAGATTTTGCCATAGCATCCTATGAATCAATTGGATAGATCGGAAGAGCGTCGTGTAGGGAAAGAGTGTAGATCACGGTGGTCGGCG
>CALKAH010000293.1 GCA_937983315.1 uncultured Acholeplasmataceae bacterium
AAAGATCGATGATATGACAGGATATAAATACATGCTCAAGCATGAAGATATGATGAATTATTATGATGCTGAGACACAAAAAGTCAAAGGTAAAATCAAATCCATTGAAGATGACATCAAAGGTCTAGAAGAGCAGTTCTTCCTTGCTCAAGGTGATCTTGAACGCAATCAACTTGCGATCACACAACTTCAGAAATTGATTGAACAAACCAAACATCAAGAAAAAACAGAAACCAAACATCACGACATCAAAGAGTATCAAAAAGAAATTTCTAATAAAGAGCATGAAATCAAGCGGATCAAGCAACGCTTAGCAAGACTTCAAAAAACGATGGACCAAAAGCACCTGCAAATCGGTCCACTTGAAGTTGAAATCGAAAAGATAAAGAAAAAACAAGGTGATGAAGAAAAAGTGTTGGAATCAAATAAGCGTAAAGAAGGTGCCTTCTTCTACCGCTATTTGACGAAGAATCAACGGATTTATGAAAAGTTAACGCATGATGTTCGGATGTATCATGAAGCACTCATGGGTTATTATCATAGTCTTTTTGATGAAGTTTATGTGAGTGATGCTTTCTTAAAAGAAAAGGATAAAACACTTGGACTTGCATTACAGACATTTGAAAAACATGTGATTGAACGCCATCAAGGATTAATGAATGTGATGCTTGCGTTCTATCATAAGAATAAGAAAGAGCAATATCAACTCACCATTGGATTTAAAAAATCAACATTGGCGTTAGTCAGAAGTCTTAAGATAAACCATGCGCGTCAACTTGAAGATCTCTCTCAGGATGCTGATAAGCAGCATAAAGATGCAGTTCAACAAGAAAAATCACTGCGCATGAAATCCAAAAAACAAGCTGAACTCGAACATCTTATGTATAAGAAATCACTTGTGATTGATCAAAACACACTCAAAGTTCTTGAAAAACGTATTTCTGAAAACTTAGAGCATCGTGAAGAGGAATTAAAACTGATTCATGAAAATCAAAATCAAACCGCACAACAATATAATCATGAACATGAATTAAAAGTGCTTGACATTCAAAAAGAAAGCGACAAAAATCTACTATCACTTGATCAATCGATTCAAAATGCAGTGAAAAATCACACATCACTCGATGAATCGATCATGAATAAAAACGAAGCGATTTTAGCGAAATATCAAGTCAATCACGATAAGAGTTTAGCGCTTCTCAAACAAAAGACGCTTCATATTGAAGAAGGTATTCAAAAACTGACCAAAGGTCAACATGAACGACTAGCTCAAGAAAAAGTGATCCTCAAACAGATGAACAGTAAGCGTGAAAACGAACTTAAAAATATTCAAGAGCATATGGAACGCTTCAACAGGCAGACCAAACGCAGTCAAAATCATGAGTTAAATAAAGAGTTAGCATTACTGAGAAAAACACATAACTCGAAAGTGAAGATGTTACATCTCAATTAGGAGGGAAACCTCCTTTTTTGATGAAAAAAAATAGGGAACATGTCCCTATTCAATAAATTCAAATTCATAGGTGAAAATACGTACGGTGTCATGATTCTTCGCACCTTCTTTGCGAAGAGCCTCATCAATCCCTAAACTTCTTAGTTGTCTTGCAAAGCGTTTGACAGCTTCTTCTTTGGTAAAATCGGTGCGATCAAAAATGAGTTTTAATTTATTCCCAGTCAAATCGAATGAACCATCAGGTTGTCTTGTGATGATGAAATCGGGTTCTTCTGCTTCAAGGGTATAGTTTCTCACATAAAGTGGTGTCTTTTCTTCAACTTTTGGAGCTTCTTTCAGCACTTCGAGTGTCTTATAGAGCAATTGATCGACATCTTTTCTCATGTGAGCAGAGATGACGATAAGTGGAGCTTGAATATGCTTCTTCAGGACTTCAAGTTTTTCTTCGTTACCTGGTATATCGACTTTATTTGCCACCACGATTTGAGGACGTTTGAGAAGTTCTTCATCATACATTTCAAGTTCATGATTAATCTTGATGTAGTCCTCATAGGGATCATCACGGGTTAAATCGACAACATGAAGGAAGATTCTGCAACGTTCAATGTGTTTTAAGAATCGAATGCCCAAACCTAATCCTAAATGTGCATTTTCAATGAGTCCTGGTAAGTCAGCTAAAACGAATGATGAGTCCCCGACTTCAACCATGCCTAAATTGGGATGAAGGGTTGTAAAAGGGTATGCTGCAATCTTGGGTTTGGCATTGGATACAACGGATAATAACGTTGATTTACCAACTGATGGATAACCGATGAGACCAACATCAGCTAAGACCTTAAGTTCAACAACAATCTTTCGATGAACACCAGGATCCCCATTTTCTGCATAATCCGGTGCTGGATTTCTGTGGGTCGCAAATGCGATATTTCCACGACCACCCTTACCACCTTGAGCAACGATTAATTCTTCCCCGTGCTTGGTGATTTCACCAATTTTCATCGATTTATCTTCGGTGTACACCACCGTTCCTAAAGGAACTTTCACATAGGTATTATCTGCCCACGCGCCATGTTGACCTTTGGTACGTCCACGTTCACCTGGTTTTGCTTTAATGTGACGCATGTAGCGAAGATCAATAAGGGTTGATTTTCCTTCATCACCGACGAAGATCACCGAACCACCATGTCCTCCGTTACCACCCCATGGGCCACCGAGTTCGACATATTTTTCACGGCGAAAAACGGCAACTCCGTCACCGCCTTTACCACCATAAACTTCTACTGTAATTTCATCAACAAACATCCAGGATTCCTGCGCTTTCTTCTTTAGAAAAAAAGGATAACTGGCGTTATCCTTCGTAAACTGACACTTGTGTACGATCTCTACCGAGTCTTTCGTATTTAACGATGCCGGTGACCATGGCGAACAATGTATCATCGGAACCACGTCCGACGTTGGCACCTGGATGGATCTTCGTTCCGCGTTGACGGTAGATAATGGATCCTGCAGTTGCAAATTGTCCATCAGACAATTTCATGCCAAGGCGCTGTGCGTGGGAGTCACGACCGTTACGGGATGAACCAGTACCTTTTTTCGATGCGAATAACTGTATATTCAATTTGAACATGTTATCCCTCCTTCTGATTTTTCATATATTTCGGATATTGTTTTTCTATATCATGAAGAGCGGTATCTAAATTCTCAAGCAATGTTTCAATGATCATGTTTTGTTCCTTGAGAACGACATTAAAATACCCTTCATCAATCGTTAAATCAATCAAATGATTTAACTTAAAATGCTCAATGGCATTCGCGGTTAACAGGGTTGCTGTTGAGACCGCTGCACAGACGATATCTTGTCCGTGACGCTTGTATTGGGCATGTCCACTGACGGTTACTTTGTGGATTCGACCGTCTTTTTTGAGGACTTTCGCGGTAATCATCTTACGCGTTGATCGATTCGACAACGAGCTTGGTGTATGATTGGCGATGACCTTGCTTGCGGCGATAATTCTTTCTGACCTTGTACTTGAAGACGATAATCTTGGGACCACGTCCGTGTTTAAGTACTTTGGCAACCACCTTTGCGCCGTCGACGGTTGGCGTACCGATTACGGTTTGTTCGCCACCGAGTGCTAAAACGTCGGTGAATTCATAGTTTTCGCCTGCTTCGACATCTAATTTTTCAACGTAGATTTCTTGGCCAACTTCAACTTTGAGTTGTTTTCCACCAGTTTTAATAACTGCATACATGTTGCTACACCTCCTTATAGATTTGAAGACACACTATTAAGGTAGCCTCGTGGCATTTAAAACCTGTCCTATGTGGTACAACATAGATATTTTAACGTAGTTAGGATGAAAAGTCAATCAAAAAAGTGGGTAAAATCAGGGAAAAATCGTGGTTTTTCGTGATTTATGATGCATTTGGTGTGGGTTGTTCTTCGGGTGTCTTCTTTTCTGGTTTTTTGAAGAGATTGGCAATCTTTTTCGGTAAAATCATGAGTGCATCACCAATGACTTGTGGCATCATACCAGCAGCTTCTAAAAGAGCAGTTCGACGAATTTCTTCTTTGGTGATCTCTTTAGCATCACTGAATAAGAACTTACGTGTCACAATCCCAATTCTTAAGGTTAATAATGCATTGGATATCCCTTGTGTGACAGATGATAATACAGGTTTGATAAAGGGAATTTCTGAAATGGTGTTCACCGTTGATGTCGGCATCAATTCTGTGATATCCATGTTTTCTAAACCTTCAGCAATCAGTGCTGTGGTGAAGACATTGATGGTTAATTTAGCAAGATGACTCATTGAGGGTCTAAAACCACACATGACAA
>CALKAH010000294.1 GCA_937983315.1 uncultured Acholeplasmataceae bacterium
ACCACCGAGATCTACACTCTTTCCCTACACGACGCTCTTCCGATCTATGATCGTTGTTTTGTGTATGGCTTTAGCAATATACCTGTTATTCCCTAAAAGGGAAGAATCCACATGGATTGAAACAGGGAAACAGGTGGTTCCTATCATTAAGATTGAGATTACAGGTGCGATTGAATTCCCTGGAATTTATCATGTTTTCGAACCGATCACCATCAGTGAAGCACTCAAACTTGCGGGTCAATGTGATGAATATGCTGATCTATCACATCTTCAACTCTCTGAAATGATTACCCGTGACACTCAAATCAACATTCCAAGCGAGCAAGATGAACGTGAGATCATCCCTGTTAAAATCAATGTCAATCAAGCATCGTTTAAAGAACTCATCACGATTCCTGGAATGACAGAGACACGTGCTGCATCCTTGATCATTTACCGTGAAGCTCATGGTGATTTTAAACATTTAGATGAGTTATTAAACGTCAAATATATCGGAGTTGCAACACTTGAGAAGATCAAACCGTATCTTACACTTTGATTATCTCGATTTGCTTGGTATGGCATTGGCACTTAGTTTGATTAGTCTACGGGTGGTTTATGTGATACCAGTCGCATGTTTTTTTATCTATCGCATTCGTCATCACGTGTGTATGCTTCTTTTTTGGTCTTTATTCGGTTTATTCAGCCTTCTTTATTTTATCCATATCAACGAATCTACGTTAAACGATTTTCAAGGAGAAGTCATCGTTGTTGATGAAACCAGCAAAGAATACTCCTCGCTTTATACCGTAAGATACCAAGGACACAAGTACTATCTTTTTGGACCAAAAGATGATTATCATGTTGGTGATCGCATCATTTTAAGAGGATCAATAGATATTTATCCTAAAAGAACCATCCCAAAGGGATTTGATCCCAATAGCTACTACACGTCCATTGGTATTGATGGAACGTTAGTTGATGTAGAGATCATTCATATCGAATCGGGTTTTTCGTTTTGGGCATTACGTGAAACCATCAAAATGTCGATTGAAACATCCACAGATTCACCTTATGTGATGGCCATGCTCTTTGGAGAAACATACCATGAAGAAGAAAAACTGATCTATCAAGAGCTTGGTTTAGGTTTCCTTTTATCGGTTTCTGGGATTCACCTTTATGTCGTTGCTGCAATGTTCAAAAAGATCTTTTTTTATCTTGATATACCCATGAAGTATCAGACGATCTTCATCATGCTCTTTTATGGATGGATGTGCTATATGCACGCATGCGATAGTGGTATCATGAGACTCTTTTTGATGTCAGTCGCGGTTTGGATCAATGATAAATATGATTTTCGACGATCCAAAAATGAGCTTTTCCATCTCGTGATGGGTCTCCTATTAGTGCTAAACATCAAGTTGATGTTGACCTCAACATTATTCATCCTTTATCTGATTTTACTTAGTTTTTATCTATTAGAACCTCTTTATCGTGGATATCATCCTCTGATGAAAAGAGGGATCATGTCTGTGATCGTCTTATGTGTGATGTTACCTTTTCAAGGAGTCATTTATCTTTTAGGAATCATCTTGATACCATTAATCGGCCCACTTTTAGCAACATGGTGGATGGTTTCATCGTTTGGAATCGCCATATTTCCTTCAATGAACATTGGTTTATTCAGGATAACACATGATCTGCATAGTTTATTATCATGGCTTGGTCACCATTCTATATCGATCGTCGTAGGACGATTAACATCATTTTCCATCGTCATCTATTTTTTATTGATCGTCTTTTTTTTACTCACCAAACAAAAAATGGTAAAAGGGTTCATGATTTTAACGATTGTTCTTCTTTATTTAGTTCCTTCTTGGATTCATCAATCAACAACCTCAATCACGTTTCTTGATGTAGGACAAGGTGACTCAACCATCATCACATCAAAAGGATGTATCACTGTTATTGATGCATTTGATTATGTAGGTGACTATCTCATCAATCATGGCATTTCAACCATTGATTATCTGATATTAACACATAGTGATCTTGATCATATCAAGGAAGTTCCATCATTGATCAATCGTTTAACCATCAAACAATTGATATTATCTTCTAAAGATCATGAATATCCTGCTTACACGATACGTCCTACATTCGCAAAAGCAGGTGATCATTTTTCATGTGGTGATATCAGTCTCCATATACTTGCTCCATTTGATCAAGTTGAATCGAATAATGATGCATCCATCATCATCCAGACAACCATTCGAGAGACCACCTTTTTATTGATGGGAGATGCTGAATTTGATGTGGAAATGAGACTCATTGAAATCTATGGAAATCAATTAAAGAGTGATGTTTTAAAAGTCGGGCATCATGGTTCGAAAACGTCAACGAGTTCTCTATTTCTTCACTATGTGAAGCCAAAAAAAGCAATCATCTCAGTTGGACGATCGAATCGCTACGGTTTTCCTCATGTCGAAGTGATTGAAAGACTTCGTAACATGAACATTACCATCGATCGCACGGATCTCCAGGGCACGATTCGTTTTGTTCCCACCAAAAAGAAACATAATTGGCAATACGCACTACCCTTTTAACTGTGTTTTTGGTACAATATTCATAGAAGTGAGGAGGCGTATGTATGGCTGAGTCCATCTATCTCTACTACAGTAACAACGATTTTCTTCTCAATCATGCCGTCGAAGAAAAAATCAAGGAATTCCATGTGGATCCTTTCAACATCGTTAAATATGATTTGCTAGAAAACAACACGGATGATGTCCTTGAAGATTTGCAGACGGTCTCTTTTTTTGCTGAAAAGAAAGTCATTGTGATCAGAAATATTCAAGAGCTCGAAAAAGCTGATGAATTTGTCGTACAAAGCTATCTCAACTATTTTCAAAAACCTAATCCTGATGTCATAGTGATCATCATGATGAGTGAATTAATGAGTGAATCCTCACCTTTAGGAAGTGCACTTTTTAAATATGCCTATATTGAAAAAGTTAAAGACATGGAAAAAAAGGATTATCCTGATTTTATTCGTAACATGTTTAAAAAGTATAATTACACGATTACTGATGATGCCATTGAAGCACTCCTTGAACGCACAAACCTTGATTTTAATCTCATCAACCAAGAAGCAGAAAAATTGATGCTTTTCGCTTATGAAACCAAAGAAATCACCGAACGAGCAGTGATGCTTCTTGTATCACGCAACCTTGAAGAAAATATTTTCGAATTGACGAATGCATTACTGTCGAAAAATCAATCCAAAACAATTGAAATCTTTTATGATCTGATTGCTAGAAACGAAGATCCCTTACGCATTTTGAATAACATTGTCTCAAAAGTAAGAGAATTGATGCATACAAAACTCCTTCTTGATAAAGGTTACCGTCAAGATCAAATCGCAGAACACTTTCATATCAAGAGTGGTCGCGCATATTATCTCGTAAAAAATGCACAAGCCATACCCTTTAATCAACTTGAAAATCATTTAAAGAAATTATCCAAACTGGATTATGATATCAAGAGTGGAAAAATCGATAAAAAACTTGGCCTTGAATTATATTTGTTAGGAGCATAACATGCTAGCTTATGATCGTATTTTATGTTTTGACTTTGAAACGACTGGACTTAATGGTTACACCGACGAAATCATTGAAATAGGTGCCATCCTTTTAGAAAAAAAAGATGGTCAGCATGTCGTGACCAAAGAACTCTCATTATTGGTGATGGCATCAAAACCTCTACCCAGTAAAATCACAGAAATCACGCACATCACTGATGCCATGCTTTTAAGAGATGGTGTCAGTCAAGAAGAAGCTTTTCAACGCTTTTTTGATTTATATCAAGATGAAAAAACATTATTAATTGCCTATAATATTCAATTTGATCTTCTTTTTTTACAAACACTTTTTAGAAGACATTGGAATACGTTCTTTACCATTAAAAACGATCTATTAGACGTCATGGCTATTTATCGCGATCGTCATCGTTTTCCTCATCGTTTAGATAACTGTGTACAGACCTATCAGGTTGAGGTTAAGAATACGCACCGTGCATTAGATGATATAAAAGCAACCTATCAAGCTTTGATTAATATGCAACTCGAGTTAGATAATATTGCACATTATATCAATAAGATTGGTTATA
This sequence comes from uncultured Acholeplasmataceae bacterium, assembly GCA_937983315.1. Classification (GTDB taxonomy): domain Bacteria; phylum Bacillota_I; class Bacilli_A; order Acholeplasmatales; family Acholeplasmataceae; genus Peloplasma. Next base: position 4,147 of record CALKAH010000294.1, read on the forward strand.
ACAGCAATTACGGTGTCTCAGGCATTAAATGTCCTCATGTTAAATATATCGCACAAAAGGGTGGCTACCGAGAAATCGAAAAAAGCTAAAAAAAAACTGACGTTTGGTGTAATTAGTTGATAATTTCATTTTCCACTGATTCAAGGATGTT
>CALKAH010000295.1 GCA_937983315.1 uncultured Acholeplasmataceae bacterium
CAAACCATCAATAATGTCAGGTTTTTATTCTGACGTTTTATTTTTACTCTTATTTCGAGCTCTTTCTTTATTCACTCGTGACATTCCTATCATCTTTTGATACAATAAACTCATATTAACGATGCATATATGTATAGGGGGAACCATGAAAACATTACGCATACTTGGAATCATCTTGATCGTGTTTTTACTCATAGGATGTCAAAAAAAGCCTGAAGATTCTGAGATTGATCGATCAGACATGATTAATGATGAAGCACATATCATTGAAAAAGAGATCCTACATATCATTGATCGTGTCGATGATGTTGCATTAGAAAGGGATCATCTTTCGATCTATGAAGATGATCGATATCCCGGTATCCCTTACGTTGATATTGAAGCTTTTTTAGGATTGTTATCACCGGCAATCAATAACTATTCGATTGAAAAAACATCAAGAATCACCATCAGTACACCTCTATATGCTGGTGATGGATCAAATGCTATCGATGAATATGCATTATCGATTGAACCAACATTAAATAAACTCATTTATAGTGATTTCAATTTTTACTTAGCCCTTTCTAGCGTAGAGAATACTACCTATGAAACTGATTTAGAAATGGTTGATTTTGAGGTTGAAGGTGATCAACCTGGTTTAACCATTGACTTAAGTCTTTATGAGATTGATATCCTTTATGCCAACGATACATTTTATCTACCACTCGATGTTGCTAATCTCGTACTGACTAGTTATTCTTTAAATGTGTATCGCATCGATGACGATCTCTACGTCTTTGATGATGTTGAAAAATTATTACAACACGTTGGAGAAACACCACTCTCAAGTCAAGAAGAAGATGAACCGTTGATCAATTATAGTTACCGATTTTCTGCCCTTCTGTTTGATTACTTCTATGGTCTAAAGTCTTACTTGAGTGTTGATTCATATTTAGAAAAGTTTTCAGAAGCCAAATTAGACGAGACTCTCTCATTTACTCAGTATTCTAATCAATTTCAAAAAGAGATTTTTGCGATGGATGATCTCCATACCCAAATACTCGATTATGGACTCGATCGAGAAGATACACGCATAACAAACCTACCATTACCCTATTCAAGATTGGTTTTATATACCGAAGAGTATATTAAACATTGTTATCGCAATGAAACAGAATCATTCAAATGGACAGAATATGGTGATTATTACTTACTCGAACTTAATGCTTTCACGAGTGATCTCAAAGATCAACTCAAAAATACGTTAGGAAGAGCTAATCCTGACAAAGTTATCTATATTGATTTGACATGCAATCTCGGAGGAGATGTTTTTAGCGTTGTTGAATTACTTGCTTACATGACATCAGATCCGATTACATTAAGTTATTTGAACGCAACCACAGGTGTGGTCTATCATGAAACATATCAAGCATCAACATCAAAAAAGGTCGATAATTCATTCATCATTCTCACCACCAAAGCAACCTATAGTGCAGCGAATCTTTTCACATCACTTGTTAAAGATATGAAACTAGGTCTTGTTGTGGGTAGACCCACCTCAGGTGGTGCTGCCGCAGTCAGAACAACCGTTTTACCTAATAGCATGCTCATGACCTACTCGACACCGATGGTATTTATCAATCAACAAGGTCAAATCATTGAACAAGGTATATTACCTCACGTTGAGTTTTCATCCTATTATAATAGGGATCAATATATTACAGAGACCAAAGATTTGTATAAAGATACAGCGGTTTATACTATTGATGATCAGACAACATTAGAACATTTTAAACTCTCTATTGATACCAGTGATTACATATCAGATCTTCATCTCAATAGTTATACATTTGAATTTATCGATGGACTGACCAATCGCATCCTTTATACCACACAAAGCGATTCACTTGATGTTACAATCGATCACCTTTATCCCAACACACTACCTTTGATCAAAATCAAAGTGTATGCCGATTATACTTACCACTCGATTGAATTAAGTGAATTAATCTATGTGGGCTTTGCTGATGAACTACCCGATTCAATCTCAGATGATACGGTTACCATCGATATGGGTCAAACCTATCTCACAACCAAGCATAACGCTGAGGATGTTGACTACGTACGCATTATCATCACTGAACCGGATGCCTACCTAATATCCACATTTAGCGGTTCTAAACAAGCAACAGGTTCACGT
>CALKAH010000296.1 GCA_937983315.1 uncultured Acholeplasmataceae bacterium
GATCGTATTCGGTGACTGGAGTTCAGACGTGTGCTCTTCCGATCTGTATGTTGTATGTTACGCCGATAAAGATCAAGAAGCCCAACTAAAGAAACAACTCAAAGATGTCAAAGGCTTTAAACACTTTGGAACATCACAAACGTTTGATGCTAATCTCAATTTTTAAAACTGTTAAGCAAAAAGACTTGACACTTGAAAATAAATCATTATAATAGTAGTGGATTAATCAAAAGAAGATAGAAAGAGAGTGAACAACATGGCAGTCAAAATTCGTTTACAACGTTTTGGTTCTCACAAAAACCCATTTTACAGAGTCGTAGCCAGTGAATCTAGTCGTTCCAGAGATGGAAAATTCTTAGAAGTCGTAGGGACTTATGATGCCCTCAAGGGTATTGTCAATATCGATGGAGAAAAGGTTCAAAAATGGATAGGCAATGGTGCTCAACCCACCGATACTGTAAAAAGCTTGTTAAAAAAGTATAGCATCTTAAAATAATTGAAGGGGGAACCAATCATGGCGGTTGATTTTGAAAAACTGATCAAAAATATGATAATGCCATTAGTCGTGAACCCGGATGATGTTTTAGTTAAGATCTTGTCAACAGATGATGATACGATTACCATTCAGTTACTCGTCAACGAAGCTGATTTGGGACGTGTGATTGGAAAAGGCGGCAAAATCGCCAGTGCAATGCGAACGATCGTCTACGCAGGAGCATCCAAAGAAGGTAAACGCGTTCAAATCGATATTGACTCATTTTAGACATGAGTACGTATCACATTGGACATATCACCAATACACACGGCATTCGAGGAGAGGTTAAAATCTACAATCTCAGTGATTTTAACCGTTTTTTCGTTGGTGCGATCGTGTATGTTCAACTTAAAGGTGTGAAGAAGACATTTGAAATTGAACGCATCAGACATCAGCAGCACATGCTCATTGTTAAATTCAAAGGTATCGATAACATGAATGATGTGCTGATGTATAAAGGATTAGATCTTTACACAGAACAAGAACCAGAAGATCTTGAAGATGATGACTATCATTATCAAGATTTGATCGATAAACCATGCTATTCAAAAGATGGAACACACCTTGGAAAAGTGATTTCAGTCATCCCTGTGCCACAAGGTCATTTACTTGAAATTTTGACATTGCATGATAAAAAAGTACTCGTTCCATTTATCCACCAGTTTGTTGATGAAATTCAAACAGATCAAATCATCCTCACACCCATCGAGGGATTATTATGAAAATTGATATAATCACCATTTTTCCTGAATTCTTTGATGCTTTTTTACGCACATCAATCATCAAACGAGGGATTGAAGATGGCTTTTTAAACATACAAACACATCAACTGAGAGATTACAGTAGCCTCAAACATAATCGTATCGATGATACGCCTTATGGAGGAGGAGCAGGGATGTTGATGATGTTTCCACCTTTTTATGAAGCGATTAAAACATTAAAAAAAGAACATACAAAAGTCATCATGACATCACCACAAGGTCAGCTCTTCCATCAACAAAAAGCCATTGAACTTGCCAAAGAAGAACATCTTGTTATTTTGTGCGGACACTATGAAGGTATTGATGCACGTGTTGAAGCATTAATCGATGAAGAAATCTCAATTGGAAACTACGTGTTAACCGGTGGAGAGATGCCAGCTATGATCATTGCAGATGCCATCTCGAGACTTGTACCTGGTGTGATTCATGAAGATTCAAGTGATACCGATAGTTTACAAAAGGGCTGGTTAAAGTATCCTCAGTACACCAAACCAGAAAGTTATGAAGGTTATCGTGTTCCTGATATTTTATTATCAGGACATCATCAAAACATTGAGGCGTGGCGAAAAGATCAATCGATTCGTCGAACACTTCAAAAACGTCCAGATTTATTACAGGACATTAAGTTAACTGAAGAAGAAAAAAAGATACTCAAACGTATTCAATCCGAAAAGCAAGGTTAGAGTCCATAGTCTTGCTTTTTTCATGAATGTGATATAAGATATTAAGGTAAAGATTATGCTAATAATCTATAAAAGGAAATCATCATGCAGCTGTTCAAGAAACTCGCAACTAAATCTTTTGTCATCGAACTATTTGTGATGGTCTTCATCATCTTTTCGTTTGACTTTATTTTCATCATGAAATATGGTTTTTCCATTACATTTGGCCACTGGATTATCGCCTTTTTTAATGTGATGGTTGTAGTATCTGCACTTGCCTTTATCAAAAACAATAAAGGGCGTTATATTGCTTATACGATCTTTATTTTGATCATGTTCACCTTCTTTATTACCGATAGTACACTCTATCGCTTTAAAGAAGATGTCACTTCGATTGCTATGCTCTTAGAATCTGGGAAAAACACGATGAAAATTGGGATTAAATATAATCCACTGAAGGCATATAGTGCAGTGACATGGCTACTCATTGTTGGATTTGTCGTGATTATGACACGATTCTTAAACAAAGTTGTCAAAGCACGTACCAATCCAAAATCGTATAAATTTACCACGCGATTATTAACACTCGCGGTTGGTATTGTCGGATTGATGTTTACACCAACGATTATCAATGATGCTGATCAAATTCTTTTTGATACACCTTCTGACAAAGCTTTATTCGTCCAAAAGTTTGGATCCATCACCTATCATGCGAAAGACATCATAACATACACTACCAACGCGATTAAACCCATATTGTTTAAAGATGATTATGTCGTTGATATCAATGATCGTGTCTCTGATGAATTTGCCCCACAAACCTCTTTATATGGCATGTTAGAAGGTAAAAATGTCATCATGATCATGTGTGAAACATGTGAAGAATATGGATTCACACCAGAATACACCCCCAATTATTATCGTTTACGCGAACAAAGTTTATATTTCAACAATTTCTACTCAGCAGCCAAATCAAATTATACCTATGATGCAGAATTCAAAGCATTGACGTCCATGATGTATTTCCAAGGTGATAACTTCATGTACACCTATGGAAATAATGCATACCCCACAGCACTGCCAAACATGCTTTACAATTTTGGATATACGACGAACTCATTCCATGATTATTATGCAGATTTCTTTAATCGTGATGAAATGCACATGAGTATTGGATTTGAAAATTATCGTGGTGTTGAACAACTCATTGTTGAAGAAAATGAGTTTTGGCCCCTTGATAGTCTCATGTTTGATCAATTTAAAGACTATATTGCACCCATCCAGCAGACACCATTTTTCAGTTTTATCATCACCGTGACACCTCATGGTCCTCATGATAAATATCGTCAAGAATTAGCCTATTATTATGACATTCTCGATCAAGATCCCAATTATGTTGATGAATCGCTTGAATTTAGAACACTGACTGCAGCACAGATGAATTTCGATGAAGGACTTGGTATCTTGCTTGATGATCTTGAACAAAAAGATCTCATGGATGATACAGTGATTATTTTATTCAGTGATCACAAGAACTATTCGAGCCAACCCATTACCTATGAAAAGACTCCAAATAGTGATATCCCCTTCGAAGTTGAAAAAGTACCTTTCATGATCTACGCACCAGGAATTGCTGCCGGTGAATCCGATGTTTTATCATCTCATTATGACATCACTCCGACATTACTTGATCTCCTCGGTATCAGTTATTATCAGGATTTCTATTATGGTGAATCACTCTTTGTTGATCAAAGAGAAGATCGTCCCATTATCCTATCTTACTCAAGCTGGATTGCACAAACACACCGTGTTCAGTTTGGTGAAATTGTATCAGGTGAAATCGATGAAGAATCTTATTTGGAGATGAAAAATGAGATTTATAACACCATTCAATTCTATGAAAAAATCTTTTTCTCCGATTATTTTAGAACAGAAAATCCCTTTTACACCATGACAGCAATGATTGAGGAAATTGAATAGAAAAAGTGTTGCATGTTTTTCATAACTTTGTTATAATAAAAAAGCCGTACAAAAGTATTATGCACAATGGTCCGCTGTCCAGAAAGACATGAACATTGGAAGAAAGAGAGTGAGTCGAACATGTCAAGATTAAAAGGACAGGCTTTGATTGAAGCTATTACACAGCAATACATCAAAGAAGTACCGACCTTCAGTCCTGGTGATACCGTTAAGGTATACGTCAAGATTAAAGAAGGTAATCGCGAACGTCTTCAGTTATTCGAAGGTCTCGTCATCAAGAGACAAGGCGGAGGAATCTCTGAAACATTTACCGTTCGTAAGGTATCCTACGGTATCGGTGTAGAACGTACATTTCCAGTACATGCACCAACAATTGACCGCATCGAAGTGGCACGTACCGGTAAGGTAAGAAGAGCTAAGCTCAATTACATCCGCACGTTGTCAAAGAAGGCATCAAGAATCAAAGAAAAGCGGTAAACAGCATAAAGGGGCGACGAGCCCCTTTATCATTTAAAATGTAAACGAATGAAAATAGTTTCATGAATCTCTTGAAAGCCTTTACATGATGTGATATAATGTATACCGAATATGAAGAAAACGAGGTGACAATCATGAGTAATGCCACAATTTATGATGTTGCGGGTGCGGCGGGTGTATCGCTAGCCACAGTATCACGTGTACTCAACAATCCTGAAAAGGTCAAAGAAGAAACGAGACAACGCGTTTTGAAAGTGATCAAAGAGCTTGGATATCGTCCAAACGTCATTGCACGAGGACTTGCAAGCCGTAAAACAACGACCGTAGGGGTTGTTATTTCAGACATTACCCGTGCATCGGTCGCAGAAATGCTCGGTGGAATCAGTGATATCGCGCAAAACTACAAATACTCCATTAAACTATTCTCCATTCGTGAAGATATGGATGTGATGGATACACTGCATGATATCGTTGCTGAACAAGTCGATGGTGTCTTATACCTCAATGATGAACTCAATGAAAAACGTGTCGAAGATATCAAACGTATGTTCAATTCAAATGGTATTCCCTTTGTATTTGCTAACGTCGTTTCCGATGATCCCGATGTTCCAACTGTGTCCATTGATTATGAAAAAGCAGGATACGAAATCACGAAACTCATGATCAATGATCATCGTCAAAACATCTATCTGCTTTCAACAGCACGCCGTTATTCCGTCAATGATAAAAAAGAAGCAGGTTATACACGTGCCATGGAAGAAGCAGGTCTTGAACCGAAGATCTTTAGAACAAGTGGCGATACCAACATTAACCGTCAACATTTCTCAACATTCTTCGCAGATAAGAAGATTGATGCTGCGATTGGTGTGAGAGACTCGATTGCTGTATCCTTCATGAATATCGCACGTGATAATGGTCGCTTAGTACCTCGTGATCTTGCTGTTGCAGGATTCCAAAATACAAAATATGCGCTTTTATCTCGTCCAACATTGACATCCATTGATGTACCCGTTTATGATATTGGTGCTGTTTCGATGAGATTACTCACCAAACTCATGAATCAAAAAGATGTCGATAACATTCGCATCACACTTCCACACTACATCGTTAAGCGTCAAACAACCAATTAAATCGATCGATGATATAATGCAAGTAAAGGCTTGAAACACTAAGCTAGAGACTCCATGAGGGTGTAACATGGGGAGAAATCAGGACTTGAAATACGGTTATGGAGATCACAAACTTTGGAGTGCCAGATTGTTATCTGGAACTAAGGTGGTACCGCGGAACTTATTTTCGTCCTTAGATATTTTTAGTCTGGGGACGATTTTTTATACAACAAGAAAGGATTTGACACCATGAAACTTTATGAAAACCTCGTATGGCGAGGAATGATCAAAGACGTATCCAATGAAGATAAAGCAAAAGACTTACTGAATAACCAACACATCAAATTTTACTGTGGATTTGATCCAACGGGAGAATCTTTGACGGTAGGTCATCTTGTCCAAGTGGTTCGCATGAAACTCCTTGAACAACACGGACATACACCGATTGTTTTGATTGGTGGTGCAACAGGTCTTATTGGCGATCCTAAACAAACCGCTGAACGTAAACTTTTATCACTTGAAGAATCATTAGCAAACGCTGATAAAATCAAAGCACAACTATCGCGCTTTTTAGACCCCAAGAAGTGTATTTTTGTCAATAACTACGATTGGATTGGCAAGATTGACATGATTTCATTCTTGCGTGATTACGGGAAACACTTTTCCATCAACTATATGATAGCTAAAGATACCGTTCAAAAACGTTTAGAAATAGGGATTTCTTACACCGAGTTTTCATATATGCTCATTCAGGCTATCGATTTTCTTCATCTCTATCAAACCTTGGATTGCAAACTCCAGTTTGGTGGATCAGACCAATGGGGAAATATCACAACCGGACTTGAACTCATCCGTAAACTTGAAGGTGATAATCATAGCGCAATCGGATTATCATCACCTTTACTCCTTAAAGCGGATGGTACCAAGTTTGGAAAGAGTGAATCAGGTGCTTTATGGATTGATGCTGAATTGACCTCACCCTATGAGATCTATCAATACTTTGTGAATGCATCCGATCTCGATGTGATCAATTACTTAAAGACATTAACACTTTTATCCAAAGAAGACATCGATGCACTTGAAGAAAAAATGAAGACATCACCTGAAGAACGAAGTGCACAAAAGAAACTCGCTGAAGAAGTGACACGATTTGTTCATGGTGAACAAGCACTTGAACAAGCGCTCAAAGTGACACAAGCATTATTTTTAGGTGATTTTCATGACCTCGATGCTTCAGGATTGAAGATGTTATCAAAGACACTGGATCACATCACCTTATCTGAACCCAAATTAGTCATTGATGCACTTGTAGAAACCAATCTTGCATCCTCAAAACGTGAAGCACGAACATTCATTCAAAGTGGTGCAGTCATGATTAACGATCAAAAAGTTGATCAATTAGAACAGATGATCACACAAGAAGATGCCCTATTCAATCAATACACCGTGATTCGACGTGGTAAGAAAAAATACGCGATGATTATCCATCGTCCTTAAGGAGATTCTATGGACATCCTACTCTATAATCCGTTATCACGGAATGGTAAAAACGAAAAGTTTATTCAAAAGATTGTCCAGAAACTCAAGAAACAAGGACGACCTGTCGTCAGTTACAGCATCTTAGCGATCGATGATGTCGATGCTTTTGTTGCGGGTTGTAATGAAGATGATAGAATCATTATCGTCGGTGGTGATGGGACGATCAACCATTTAGCTAATCGCATTTATCATCTCAATTTCACACAAGATTTATGCATGTATCAAGCAGGTACAGGTAATGATTTTGTGCGTTCACTGAAGACAAAAGAACATATTGTGCCCATTAAACCGTATATCAAGTCGTTGCCAACCGTTCACTTTCAAGATACAACACGCTATTTTTTAAACGGTGCTGGTGCAGGTCTTGACGGTTTTATCGGACATTTAGTTAATCATTCGAAATACAAGAAAAATAAGATCAATTATTTTCGTCATGCCTTCGAAGGATTTGCGAAATTCAAACCGATCAGTGCAACTATCACCATCGATGGTCAATCCTTCCGCGAAGAAAAGTTGTGGTTTGCTAGCATGATGAATAGCCCATATTTTGGTGGTGGGATGAAAATCGCTCCACAAGCCGATCGAAAGATCAATGATCTACATCTTGTCATGGTAAAAGACATACCAAAATGGCTTCTCATCATCATCTTCCCAACAATCTATTTAGGATGGCATACCATCTTTAAAAAATACGTCAAGATTATCAAAGGTCAGCATATTTCAATCGTCTTTGATAAACCCACGTATTTACAAATCGATGGAGATGTCGAATATCCAATCGAGCAATTTAACGTTCAAGCAGCCAAATAAAAGGAGAACTCGCGCGTTCTCCTTTGTTTATTTAATGCGTCCTAATCCAATCTTTTTGTATACCTTTTGAAGTTTTCGTTGTGCGATAAATCGTGCACGATCAGCACCTTGATTTAAGATGTCATCAAGTTTCGTATCATTAATGATCTGGAAATAGCGCTGTTGAATGGGTCTAATCGCATCCACTACAATCTCAGCTAAATCTGTTTTAAACGTTGCATAGTTTGATTCTTTATATTTATCTTCGAGTTCCTTGATTGAGTAATCCGAAAGCGATGCATAGATCTGTAATAAATTAGATATGCCAGGTTTCTTTTTAGGCTCGAATTTTATCTTACCATCTGAGTCGGTCACTGCACTTTTGATCTTATTTCTGATTAATTGAAGATCATCGAGAAGAAGAATATAAGATTTTGGATTTTCATCAGATTTTGACATCTTTTTTTCTGGATCAGTTAAACTCTTAATGCGTGCACCTGTTTTTGGATAAAAGCCTTCTGGGACAATAAACGTGTCGCCATATGCATTGTTAAAACGTGTCGCCAGATCACGTGTTAACTCTAAATGCTGTTTCTGATCATCACCAATCGGAACGATGTGTGCATCATATAACAAGATATCAGCAGCCATGAGGGCAGGATAAGTGAGAAGAGATGTTCTTATCCCTTCGGTTTGTTTACCTTTTTTATCTTTATACTGCGTCATCCGCTCCATTTCACCCACATAAGCAGTCGATTCCATGATATATCCGAGTGCACTATGTTCTAAAACTTCAGATTGGACAAAAAGATTGACCTTTTCTGGATCAAGTCCACATGCGAGATACAGTGCAGCAACACTTCTGATATTTTTCTTGAGTTCTTGACGATCTTGAGGTGTTGTAATCGCATGTAAATCAGCGATAAAAATGAAGAACTCGGTATCTTCTAATTCATCTTGTAATTTGACAAATTGACGGAGTGCACCAATATAATTGCCAAGTGTCAGTTTACCCGTTGGTTGAATACCAGAAACCAATGTCTTTCTTTTTTGAGCTTTCACCTGTAAATGAATCGGTAATTGTACTTCTTCAGGTGTTTTTGTTTGTAAAGTAGCCATAAAAATCTCCTTTCGATGAAAAATAAAAACGTCCTTAAACATATCTAAGGACGTTTATACGCGGTGCCACCTTAGTTCCAAGTCATTGACTTAGCCCTCAATGTCGTTAAAGCCGACTTACTTTGTGCTCCAAGGGTCCACCACTTTTCGCTCATCATCCGGCTTGCACTGTCCCGGTTCGCTTGTTGATGAGTGATGAAAAGCTTCTTCCTTTTCATTGCACAGTCTCATTATACATGAGAAAAACTTATTCTTCAAGTACCTTTTCGAGTTGATCAATGAGATCCTTGAAGCGTTCAATCACAGCCATGAATGTCTGTTTATCGGTGAGATCAGCACCTGCTTTTGCTGCTTGATTGACAGGATAATCAGAACCACCTGATTTTAATAATCCCAAATAGTTTTCCATCGCATGGGGAACACCCTTCTTCACGTTATCATAAATCTTTAAAGATGCACTATAGGATGTTGCATATTGATAGACATAAAATGGTGTATAGAAGAGGTGAGGAATATATGCCCAAACGTATTCTTTCCCATTTTCTTCGGTGATATCAAGATCATAATAATGTTTATACAAATCAATCATGATCTTGGATAACGATTGATAGGTAATTGGAACACCTTGTTCAACGAGTTTGTTAGCTTCATATTCATAGGTTGCAAACAACGTCTGACGATAGAAAGTAGCCATAATACCATCCAGTGCACTTTCTAAAAGATCAATCTTTTGTTCTTTGGTTGTCGCTTTTTGAATCAAATAGTCAAGTAAGACGTGTTCATTAAAGGTTGATGCGATTTCAGCAACGAAAATGGTGTAATCCGCCATCGCCATCGGTTGGTTTTCATTGGAAAAAAGTGTATGTGCTGAATGTCCAGCTTCATGCGCAAGAGTAAAGACAGCATCCAATGTCTCATCATGATTGAGAAGGATATAAGGATGAAATCCATATAGACCCGATGAATACGCACCTGTACGCTTACCATCTTGAGGGTATGCATCGACAAAGCCATCTTTCAATGCTTCCTTTTGATGGGAAACATAATGAGGATCCATCTTTTCAATCGCTTCAAAGAATAAGTTTCTTGCTTGATCAAAGGGATATTTCGTATCATCTTTGGCAAGCTTCATGAACCGATCATATGTATGATATTTTTCAAGTTTCAAGTGTTTCTTACGAAGAGCAATATACCGCTTGATCGGTGCCGTATTTTCGTAGGCAACATCTTTAAGATTGAGGTAAACGGATGTGGGGATGTTGTTACCAAAGAGTGCTGCATCAAGTGCACTTTCATAATTTCTCGATTTATAATTAGCTGCGAGTTGTTGTAAGACCATATTGTACGCGCTCGCGAATGCTGCACGATTATCCTTATAACGTTTGAATGCTGCTTCAAAAATCTTACGGCGATCATCAGCATCAGCTGTTTCAGCCAGCAAAGAGCGATAATTGGACTGTGTGACGGTGATTTCTTTTCCATGGCTTAGTGTGATCTTTTCATCCTGACGATCAATAATCGCTAATGCTTGATAAAGAGAAGAGGGAACATTTCTGGTTGGTCCAAAGTTTGCTAAAATTTTTTCTTGATCGGTTGACAGCACATGCTTTTGAAGTAAGAATAGTTTTTCCATTTCAAACTTGTGTGTCTTTAAATAGTCATCACGTGTGACATAATCCATCACCGTTTGTTCACCCATGCTAATCAATTCGGGTGATACAAATGATGTCTTTTGTCCAAGTTCAGAAAACATAAGCATCAACTGTTGGTTTTTCGCAGATTTGACGGTATCCTTCAAATTCAAATCGCTAGCTAAATGAATGTAACCATAAAGACGATACATCAATTTGGTTGCTTCTTCCTCATCGATATAAAACTGACGAAATGATTCAAAAACAGACAGTTTTCCTTTGTAAGAACCTAATTTTTCAATGTGAGCAGGCATCTTTTTTAGATCATTTTCCCATGCTTCAAGGTTCGGATAAAATGGTGATAAATCCCAAGTAGACATAATCAGTAATTCCTTTCCGTAGTATTAGTTTTATTATAACCTAGTTCCGCATGATTCTTTTATCTTTGGTGCATAAATGTGTAAAATCATCGGAAAAATGGAAGGTCATGTTGTAAAGTAAGCTAAAAAATTATATAATGAATCAGCGGGGAAGTGTACCCCAACACCAAGAACACATAGTGCTATAGGCTGAAACCTATGCTCCAAAAGGAGGAAGACAATGATTACAATCTTTACCACACCAAGTTGTTCATCTTGTCGGAAAGCGAAAAAGTGGCTTGATGATCATAAGATCTCATATGAGGAGAAAAATCTCTTCAATCAGCGCATTACCGAAGACGATATTGATCGTATGCTCGAAAATGCTGAAAACGGATTTGAAGACATCATTTCAACACGTTCTAAGATTTTTAAAGAACAATCATTAGATGTCGAAGACATGAAGATCAGTGAACTCAAAGAGTTCATTATCGAAAATCCATCTGTTTTAAAGCGTCCCATTATTATCGACGGTGATAAGATGCAAGTAGGTTACAACGACGAAGAAATTCGTGTGTTCATTCCCAAACGTTTACGGGAACTGATCATGTGCGTTGATTGCCCACAGGGAGAACATTGTGACTATCAAAGTGCGCTCAAACGTTATTTTGATGAGATTAAAAAAGATTTACAAAGTTCACGATAAACCATAAAAAAAGGAACTTGGTTCCTTTTTTTATTGATATCATCTGTTATTTGGGTTGAACGTTACAATCCATTTTGTAATAGGTGAAGAATCCTAAACCAGTCGATCCTAAGATTAACATGAAGGTTAAGACATAAACTGTACGAACCATCGGAGCTTGTGAGGAAATCACATAGATCGTATTATTGAGGATGCCTGCACTTTCAAGATGCATACCGAATAAAACTGCAATCAGTAACGTTGAAGCTAACAAGAATCCTTTATGTTCGAACCACCAACCGAGCCATAAAACGATGGTCGGAATGAGGAAATAATAAAAAGGCGGCATTGCAAATGTACCATAATTTCTAAACCATGGCATTGTACGAATCACTAAAGAAAGGATAAGAAGTATGGTCACTGTTAATGCGGTGATAAAATAAAATAGGTTGCGCTCTTTCATTAGGCCCTCCATCGAAACATTTATTTACATAGTATATTATATGTTTTTATAAGAATATTGTCAATGTTATCTTACATAAAATGGCTTCATATCGTGAAAAAAAGGCGTTTTATCTAAACCATATATGAAACATCATTCATTTTACATGTAAGCATTTACAAAATAAAAGCAATCCAAAATGGACTGCTTAATGTTTATCGTCTACACATGAATGCGCGTTCACTTTTTCTGCGCGTCTGGATGTAATCAATCTGGAAGTCGTGTAAGAATTTTTCAAACAGTTTTTGACCTTCATGATAATTGTCAACTTCGTATTCCACTTCATAATCGGTCACATTGCAATAGTCACAACGATCTAAAAACAATGTTCCACCTTCATAAGGTGTGCTGACACGATAATTATCGAGAGATACCTTAAAGGTGACAAAGTAATCCAAATCTTCAAAAAAATCTTTTGTGTTAAACCCATGAGCAATCATATCTCTAGCTTGTTCAGGTTGTAAGAGGACATGGCTTTCAAATGCACCGTGTTCACTTTGACTCTTTAAGGTCACTTTATATCGCGTTTCGCTTTTTTGACGAATACGTAGCACGATTTTTTGCTGATTCAGCTGATAATCATCTGTATCGAAGTAGTGATTGATTTGTTTGAAAATATTGTTTTCAAGACGAAAGGTCTTTAACAGTTCATGATACTTCTCGGGGGTTATACCTGTTTTGAATTCGATTTCGATATTCTTCGTCATGGACATCACCTTCACCCTATTTTTGGCAAATTCATCGGCCGTATCTATTATATCAAATCACCTCCCTAAAGGGAAGGAAAAACGTTTACATTCATGAACACGGTTTCATTCTAGTTGCAATTATACGATGTAATGGTAAAATAAAGACGATGAAACATCAATTCAAGGAGGAATTAAAAAATATGGCAATTCGCGTAGCAATTAATGGCTTCGGCCGTATTGGACGTCTCGCATTCAGATTAATGGCTGACGATCCAAGATTCAACGTTGTAGGGATCAATGAAGATCGGAAGAGCGTCGTGTAGGGAAAGAGTGTAGATCTCGGGGGTCGC
>CALKAH010000297.1 GCA_937983315.1 uncultured Acholeplasmataceae bacterium
TAAAGGTTGGCGAATGAAAGTCAAGTATAAACTTTGGTTTTTACTGGGTGGCTTTGTTGTTCCTGATTTAGGAGTGATTGCTGATGATCAAACCTATGAGAAAAAAGTGAAACAGTTCAGTACGTCACTGATTGTTGCACCGATTGTCAGTATTGTCTTTTTAAGTTTAACGATTGTCACATTTCTCGTGTTGAACCTCGTTGGTGTAGATCCTCATTTGTTAGGTAGGTTTACCCTTTTTACGGTTTATACGATTTTATTATCAATCTTATACATTCGTAGTTTCAATATCTCAAATGCTTCCTTTTATGGTGATTTTGTAGCCTATAAAAAGATGAAAGAAGATCCAGTTTTTCAGTTAACACAACTGGCACAATATACGATGTTTTCTCTTCACCCTTCAAATGAAACTGATTTATACATGTTTAACCGGATGAAGACCATGATTCAAACCATTGATCTCAAATCAAGTTTGTTTTATCAACTCTTGATCTTAAATTACATTGAAGGCATTCTCTATCATGGATATGAAGATGATCTCATTGTCAGAGAAAAACTCCTTCATTATCCCCTTCAACCCCATTATCACAGCGAACAGGGATTAACGCTTCTTTATGATCTTGCAAGTTACCATTATTTCATCGGTGATGTTGAAAAAGCATATCATCTGATTGAGCTGATCAAAAAGAAAGCTTCGCAGAAAATTGATGAAGCGATGCGTCTTTATTTAGAGAAGAAGCACCTCCATATTTTACATATTGCCTATGATCAACCCTTCTTAGATGATCCGAAGCATTATGTCTATCGTCATTCCGGTCTTTTTGATGATATTCTTGATCTCAATCAGATCATGAAGTCGATGCATGAACCACTCCCCTTTCAACCGTGGATGACACCTGTGAATCTAGACAAAGAAGAACAAAAAAGCGACCCATCATCATGAGTCGCTTTAATCATTTACCCTGGTGCCCCCAGCGAGAATCGAACTTGCAATTCAGCCTTACCATGGCTGCGTTATACCATTTAACTATAGGGGCTTTACTTCGTGCAATTTCGATTTTAACTTAAAGATCATGATAAGTCAATCCAAAACCTAAAAAAAGTGAGAAACTTGAGGTTATCGAAGGAGTCATCCTTTTATTTCATAAAAAAGTGTGAATGTGATACAATAGAACTACTTCAAAGGAGGTTCTCATCATGGCAAAATCATCGTATCGCCCGCGTACAACTAGACGTAGAAAACGAACCCCAGCACAACAGATGTTATCCCTTGTTGTGCTTGTTATCGTTGCTATCATCGCGTATTGGTTAAGCCAAAATACCAACAATGATCCAACACCGACTTATAGTGCTGATCAAAATGAAGAGGGATTTTATTATTATCAATCACTGGATGGCGATTCTTATTATCAATCCACTGAAAATGTGATTGGACAAGCATTAAAAAATGAACTTCATAATATTGTCAATGAAGATAAGAATTTGATGACGTATGCTGATGTGAGACAAGCATTAGAAATCGTTGATCTTCAAGTGGGTAGTTCATCAGCACTTTATGGGATCTATGATGGAGCATCCTTTCCAGCATCTTGGGATGGTGGAGCAACATGGAACCGTGAACATGTCTGGCCTAACTCACGTTTGGGTCTAGAACGTGTTGAAGATTACCAGCGCAATCAAGCAACCGATCTCCATAACTTAAGAGCATCCTCAGTCTCTATGAACTCATCCAAAAGTGATCGTTTCTTTTCAGAGGGTTCTGGAGAAGCAACCACGACATCAGATGGTGGGTTCTACCCAGGAGATGATCATAGGGGTGATGTTGCACGCATCGTGTTCTATATGGCAGTGACGTATGATTTTCTTGTTTTAACCGATGATGATCTTCTTGATGAATCCAACCATTATACACTCGAGGGGACAAAAATGGGAAAACTAACGTTACTTCTTGAGTGGCATAAAGAAGATCCTGTCTCCTCATTTGAACGTGAGCGTAATGATCGGATTTTTGATCTTCAAGGCAATCGTAATCCATTTATCGATCATCCTGAGTATGTTCATCTTATTTGGGAGGATAAAACGATTGGGGATTTAGAAAGACCTCATACGATAGCATATCAAGATCCATTTCTTGCTTTGATCGAGAAAAGACGTGAACTCTATGACCTCCTATAAACTAAAAGCAGGTACCTATCTTGTTGGAGATCCAGCATTAATCTTTAAAAAAGATGAAGCAGGAACCAAGTTGACTCAAGAACTATGGAACATCTTTTATCAAGACGCCAATCAATTTCAATACCTAACCCTTGATGGTATTACCTTTTATATCACGAGAACCGCTGAAGGAGATGGCTATTATCAAGGGGTTGGAACCGATACAGGAACGATCATGATCATTCATGTTGAAGAGCACATCCATGATCAAAGACTTAATCTTATCCTTCACAGAAGAGGTATGTTAACCCTCGAATTACCGGAGGATGGTTTTGTTGAAGTTGACCACTTCAATATCTATTTCTCAAATGGTCAGAACATACGTACGAATAGTGATGTTGTATGAAGTAGCCCATAGGGCTATTTCTTTTTTGAAATGGGTCTTGGAATCACGCTTGATTTGTGTTATTCTTTTTATGTGAGGTTTTATCCATCATGAAAATGATTT
The DNA here is from genome assembly GCA_937983315.1 of uncultured Acholeplasmataceae bacterium. Taxonomy (GTDB): domain Bacteria; phylum Bacillota_I; class Bacilli_A; order Acholeplasmatales; family Acholeplasmataceae; genus Peloplasma. Next base: position 2,663 of record CALKAH010000297.1, read on the forward strand.
TAAGACTCGTTAAACCCTATTGGCAGATGCTTGTCATCTCGTTATCGTTTAAATCGGTTGGAGCTTTGGCTGACCTTTTTTTACCTTGGCTCATCGCTTATATGATTGATACAGAGATTCCATCGCTTCGTGAAAACCCAGATTCGAGTTTAAATTCACTCTATTTATTAGGGGTTCTCATGGTATGTATCGCCTTTTTAGGTTTGTATTTAAATGTTGCTGCGAACAGAAAAGCTGAAATGATTGCCGCACTATCCGTCAAAGGTTTGAGACATGATCTCTTCGCTAAAATCGAAAGATTATCCGCCAACCAAGTGGATCACATCACGAGACCCTCTCTCATTTCACGGATGACAACCGATACCTATAACATGTATAATGCAACCGCATCAATGCAACGACTAGGTGTGCGTGCACCTGTCTTGTTAATAGGTGGGATTCTGATGTCATTATTACTTGACCCCGTGTTAACGTTGATCATGGTTGGGATGTTACCCCTCATTATTGTCATTGTGTATTATTCATCCAAAAAAGGGATTCCGCTTTATAAATCAAGTCAAGGGTTTGTCGATCAGTTAGTGAGAAAACTCCGTGAATATGTCTCTGGAGCCCGTGTTGTACGTGCTTTATCGATGCAAAATCATGAAATCAATGCTTTTGATGAAGCCAATCAGAATACTGTGAATGCCGAACTCAAAGCGAACATCACCATGGCAAGAATCAATCCGATGATGCATGCCGTGATGAATGTTGGGCTCGTCTTTGTTTTAGTAGTTGGTGCTTTTCGTCTATCACAAGGTCAAACACAAATTGGTCAAATCATGGCGTTTGTCACGTATTTCACCATTATCTTAAATGCGATGATGAGTATTACACGTGTGTTTGTTTTAGCATCGAGAGCAACAGCCTCTGCAGAACGTATTGATGAAGTCCTCAACATGAGTGATGATCTCATGGATGGGAACGAACCTCTTGAAAAGAAAGAGAACATTCCTCACATTGAATTTAGAAACGTATCATTTTCATACAATCAAAAAGAAAGCAATTTAACAAATATTAGCTTTAAACTCTATCCAGGTCAAACATTAGGTGTCATTGGAGCAACAGGATCAGGCAAGACAACGTTGATCCATCTTTTAATGCGCTTTTATGATGTCGATGAAGGTGATATCCTTGTTTACGGGAAAAACATAAAAACCATTAAGCAACAAGAACTCAGAAGATCGATTGGTGTCGTTTTTCAAAATGACTTAATTTTTGCCGATAGTATTTATGGCAATATTCAGTTTAATCGTTCAGGTGTGACGAATGAAGATATCGAAGTTGCTACTCGTGTAGCACAAGCGGAATTCATCTATGAAAAAGATGATGACATGCAATATCAAATGGCACAGCGCGGAATGAATTTATCCGGTGGTCAAAAACAACGTGTTCTTATCGCGAGAGCCATTGCAGGTAAACCTGAGATCATCATCTTAGATGATGCATCCTCAGCACTTGATTATCAAACCGATATGAAGATGAGAAAGGCACTCAAAAAAGAGATGAAAGATACAACGATGATTATCATCGCCCAGCGTATCTCATCCTTGAAGGATTCAGATCTTATTTTACTGATTGATGATGGCAACATCATTGCATCGGGTACTCATCAGGAGTTAATGGAAACATCACCCATCTATCAAGAGATTGCTTATTACCAGTTAGGGGGTGAGCGCTCATGATGTATGCAGGAAAACAAGGCAGAGGTCGTAATGATGGATCTGATCGTGCAAAAAACAGATCATATGTTTTAAAGCGTCTTGGTCAATACCTCTATTTTTACCGGGGTAAAATTGTGATTGCGATCATCTTTACCATCATCAGTAACCTTTTATCGTTGATTGGACCTTATTTATCGGGTGAAACCATTTCTGCGATGGAAGGAGAAGTTGATTTTGAAAAAATTTTCTTTTTCGGTGCTTTAATGATTGTCTTTTATCTTATGAGTGCACTGATCAGTTACCTCCTTTCGGTTCAAATGACAAAAATCTCACAAAGTGTTACCTACAAAATGAGAAAAGATCTTTTTGAGAAGTTGACACATGTCTCCATCTCTTACTTTGATCAAAATCAAACAGGAGATATCATCTCTCGGATGAGCTATGATATTGATACGATCAATACATCACTTGCCAATGATTTCATCAGTGTCCTCACGTCGGTGATCACTGTTGTGATTTCGCTTGTGATGATGTTTGTGATGTCAAAAGTCTTGGTTTTAGTTTTTGTTGTGACAGTACCCATCTCGATTATCATCACACGAGTGCTCTCGAAGATAGTGAAAAAGAAGTATCGTTTGCGTAATCAAAAACTGGGTGAACTGAACGGATTTGCTGAAGAAATGATCACGGGACAACGTACTATTCAATCGTATGTTCAAGAAGAAGCTGTTCTTCACAAGTTTGATGAGATTAATGAAGAAGCATCCAAAGCATCCTATGAAGCAGGTTATTATTCGACATCGGTTGGACCTTCTGTGAACTTCGTCTCGAACTTATCGGTTGCTTTAGTGGGTGTCTTTGGAGGGATTCTCTATTTCTTATCTCGTATCTCGATTGGTAATTTAACCAGTTTCACCCTTTATTCACGTCGCTTCTCAGGTCCGATCAATCAGTTTTCAAACATCATGGCCGATATCCAAAGTGCGCTTGCTGCAGCTGAACGAGTCTTCAATGTCATCGATCATGAAGATGAACCAGCCGATATCAAGGATGCCATCACCTATGATGATGTTCATGGAGATATGGCATTTGATCATGTATCATTTGGCTATCTTCCGAATCAAACCATTTTAAAAGATGTCAGTTTCAAAGTTCATTCAGGGCAAGTGGTTGCGATTGTCGGACCAACCGGTGCAGGTAAAACAACACTTGTTAATCTGATCATGCGATTCTATGATATCGATCAAGGTCACATCTTACTTGATCATCACGATACCAAAACACTCACACGAAGCAGTTTAAGACGTGCATTTTCCATGGTTTTACAAGATACATGGATTTTCCATGGAACCGTGCATGATAATATTGCTTATGGAAATGGTGATGTCACTCGTCTTGAAGTCGAAGAAGCCGCTAAAAAAGCACGCATTCACTCCTTTATTAGCCACTTACCTAACGGATATGACACCATCTTAACCGATGAAGGTTTAAACATCTCTAAGGGGCAAAAACAGCTCTTAGTCATTGCCCGTGCGATGCTTTCAAAGACAAAGATGTTGATTTTAGATGAAGCAACCTCCAATGTGGACACACATACCGAAGTTCAAATCCAAAAAGCGATGCTTGCGCTCATGGAAAATAAGACAACCTTCGTGATCGCCCATCGCTTATCGACCATTCAACATGCAGATATCATTTTGGTTGTAAAAGATGGCGATATCATTGAACAAGGACATCATGAAGAATTGATGCAAAAACAAGGTTTCTATTACGAACTCTATCAAAGTCAATTTGCATAATTGATATTTTGTGCATTATTTCCTTGTGTTTTACCAAATCGATGTGTATAATGGAAATAGGCATTCAGTTGCCAAGTATAAGTTTAAGGAGTATCATAGAATGAAAGGCGTAGTAAAATGGTTTGACGCTGACAAGGGATATGGTTTTATCTCTTCAGCAGAAGGTAAGGACATTTTTGTACACTTCAGCGCGATTCAAGTTGAAGGCTACAAAACATTAGCAGAAGGCGACCAAGTAGAATTCGAAGTCAAGAACGGCGACCGCGGCCCACAAGCAGCGAACGTTCGTAAGGCGTAATTTTAAAGGTAATGGGGACTCCACAAGAGTCCCCCTTCTATTTTTAGCAGACTAAAACGTTTTCATGTTGACATCAAAAACAAATCATCATACAATGAATGCATAACTGAAAAGCATAGAGGTAGCGATGCAGATGAGTAGGATTTGGAGCCGGCAGGCGACGAATAATCCGAAAGGTAACCATCGCCGAATGGGCACCTGGGCACGGGTGAGACCATGGGGTTATAAGAAACACTTATAACACTCCTACGAAAGTAGAGGCGCTAGCGAAAGTGGAATATTTTTTCATCTTTTAAAGTGTCCTCTCGGATGCTTTTTTTGTTCAAAAAACAAAGAAAGAAGGAAGAGAGAATGAAAAAGGTTTTATTTTTTGTTGTGATGCTAGTTGGTGCAGTTGCACTTGCATCCTGTAGCTCAAATGAGCAGTTTGATTTAGATGTAGAAACAGAGTTTGTGGTGGGTCTTGAAGCAGCCTACGCACCTTTCAATTGGTCAACATCGGTTGAAAATGAATTCTCAGTCCCCCTTGCTGGTCAACCAGGTGTCTTCGTGGATGGTTATGACGTAGTTGTATCATCGATGATTGCTGATGAACTCGGTTTAGATTTAGTGATTAAAGCCATTGATTGGGATGGACTGATCCCAGCTTTACTCTCTGGTGAAATTGATATGATTATTGCAGGGATGAGCCCAACCGCAGAACGTGCTGAAACGGTTGCCTTCTCTGATGAATACTTCCGATCAGAACAAGTTGTGGTCGTTTCAACCGGTGGTGCATATGCCCATGCAACATCCTTAGCTGACTTCAACGGTGCCCGTGTTGTTGCTCAACTTGGAACGCTACAAGATGACCTCATTGATCAAATTACAGGTGTTAATCACTTAGATCCTTTGGATACCTATGCACTGCTTGCGACTGCGGTTGCACAAAATGCAGCGGATGCATTTATTGCTGAACTTCCTGTTGCACAAGGTATGGTTGCGACCAACAGCAATCTCACGATTATTCGTTTTACTGGAGAAAATGGATTTACTGTATCCGATGAAGATGTGATCGTTTCGGTTGCTCTTCGTCAAGAAGATGTGAACTTACTTGCAGCTGTGAATGAAGCTCTTGCAGGTATTTCTGCGGATACTCGCAATCAAATCATGGCAGAAGCATTAGAAAGACAAGATAACGCATCATGATGGTTTTTGCAACACTTCCACCTAAAGATGAATTTTTGAATACGATCTTCTACTTGGTTGAACGTTATTCAGGCTTTTTCATCCGAGGTGTTCTCATTACATTATTATTATCGGTTGTTGGAACATTGGGAGGATTTATTCTCTCCCTTTTTCTGACGTTATTAAGAACCACAGATGTTGATCACAGACGCGACACATGGTTGACAAGAACGCTGAAAAGACTTGGACGAGGATTTTCTGTCACCTACATCACTGTGTTTCGTGGAACACCAATGATTGTACAAGCCATGATTTTCTATTATGGCATCTCTCCACTCAGACTGTCCTGGTGGACACCACTGATTGCTGGATTAGTTGTGGTTACACTGAATACAACAGCTTATATTGCAGAAGTCATTCGTTCGGGGATCAACGGTGTGGATAAAGGTCAAATGGAAGCAGCCAGATCTTTAGGTTTTTCACGTCGTGAAGGCATGTTTTTAATCGTTTTACCACAGGCCATCAAAAATTCATTACCCGCGATTGGTAATGAGTTTATTGTCAATCTCAAAGATACAGCTGTGCTATCTGTCATTGGTGTCTTTGACTTATTCCGTGCAACCCAATCAGCAACATCCTCAAACTTTCGGGTGGTTGAGGGTTTCTTTATTGCAGCGATCATCTATTTAATTCTCACGTTCATGACATCCAAAGTCGTCCAACGATTAGATGTTGCGATGGAAGCTGGAAAGGAGAATGCGCATGCCTAAACCCATCCTCGAGATTCAAAACATTCATAAACGTTTTGGACAGCAATATGTTTTAAATGGCATCAACTTAGATGTCTACGAAAAAGAAGTCGTCACCATCCTTGGTTCATCAGGTTCTGGTAAAACGACACTTCTTCGCTGTCTTAATCTGCTCCATGAACCTGATGATGGACATATATTTTTCATGGGTTCCGATTTAATTGGTACGACACCCACTCTTGTAGG
>CALKAH010000298.1 GCA_937983315.1 uncultured Acholeplasmataceae bacterium
TTGGAATATCCCAATACCAATGCCCGAGATTCCCACTCCACCCAAACTGGAGATTCGTTTCTTTGTTTTTTTCATCGAGCAAGTGCTTATTGAGTCTCTCAAGAGATTCAAGTCGTGCAATGAGTGCTTGCTTAGTCAATGTTTTATAATCCATCTTATAACCTCCTTATTTCTATTGTAGCATAGAATAAGAGTAGATATTACGGATGAAGTTTTTGATCAATGATGGGTTTAACAGCAGTTCCCAAGAGTTCAATCGATTTCATTACTAAATCATGATTGAGATGTCCAACAATAACATGAAGAGTGAAACGATCAATATCAAGAGTTTGTTTTAAATAAAGTATCTTTTTTGAAACATATGAAGGATCGCCAACAAAGAGCGCACCTTCAAGAGAATTGGCCGTTGCGTATGATTGTTTGGTGTATGTTTGCCAACCTCTTTCTTTCCCGATAATATTCATCGCTTGTTCCATGGAAGGATAATAAGTATCATAAGCTTCTTGGAAGTCTTCCATGACAAAACCATGCGAATGGACTGAGATAAACATTTTTTCAAGTGGATGACCTGATGCGAGATATGTTTTTTTATAAAGATCGACCAATCCCTTAAACATGCGTGGCATACCACCGATGATGGCTAAAAAGAGTGGTAATCCTTTCTCGGCTGCACGTATGACGGATTCAGGAGTACCTCCGACTGCAACGCTGATATGTAAATCATGCGTTCGTGGATAAACACCTAAATGATTGATCATTGCACGATGTTTTCCTTTATAAAATACATTCTCATGATCACGAATGTTGAGAAGCAGATCGAGTTTTTCTTCAAAAAGAGTATGATAATCGTGTAAATCATAACCGAAAAGAGGAAATGACTCGATAAACGATCCGCGACCCACCATGAGTTCAGCACGACCAGATGATAAAGCGTTCAGTGTCGCAAAGTTTTGGTAAACCCGTACAGGGTCATCACTTGATAATACGGTCACAGCACTACCAAGTTTGATGTGTTTGGTCAGTGGTGCAGCCGCTGCTAAGATCATATGAGGTGCAGATGCAGCGAAATCTTTCCTATGATGTTCACCAACCCCAAAGAAGTCAAGACCCACGTGGTCAGCTAATCGAATTTCATCAACAACCTGTCGAATCCGTTCATCATATGAGACTGTATGACCAGTTTTTGGATCTGGCATCACTTCAGCAAATGTTGTAATTCCGAGTTCAAATCGTTTCATGTTCATCACCCATTTTAGTATAACATTTCGAATTCGAAATAAATATCAAGATGCATTGATAAAATAAGATTGAAGTTCAAAGTAATTATTTAAACATGGTTTGATGGATATGTTATAATTAAAAAGATGTTGAAAAGGCAAGGAGTTTAGGATGAAACAACAACGACATATCTTAATGATGATTTCAAGTATCGTGATGATGCTTTTGATGGGAACCGTTTACTCATATAGCGTGTTTCGATTACCCATTGAAGAGAAGTTTCACATTGGAACACTGCTCAGTGGCTTACCCTATATGACCTCGTTATTTTTTTATGCATGTTCGATGATGATCAGTGGACGTTTTCTTAAACCAACATCCTTACGATCAATGGTTGTTATGGGGACTCTCCTCATTGCAAGTGGTTGGCTGTTATCAGGTCTTTCGACACGTTATTGGAAATTAATCCTTACCTATGGTGTGCTCCTTGGCACAGGTGTAGGTAAGATCGGAAGAGCACACGTCTGAACTCCAGTCACCGAATACGAT
>CALKAH010000299.1 GCA_937983315.1 uncultured Acholeplasmataceae bacterium
TATTTAGCTGGAGAAAATCTTGGAACACTTGATCATCTTTATGTTAAAGATGAACGAGGTATTGGTGCAGGTCTTCATGTTGATGGTGCATTTCATGTTGCAGGTTTAGTCTCTGTCAATAAGGGGATCATGCGTGATGTGTGGTATGCATCACCATCTGTTCGCTCGCGTGCTGTCACACATGTTTTATCCGCAACGCCAACAGTCACTGAAAATTATGGAATCATTGAACATGTTTATTATGATGATTCCATCTATCTCGAAGAAGAACCCATACATGGAATAGGAATCGAGACACACGATTTTCAAAATCCCATCTACTTTTCAACTGAGTGGTTTTATCAAGATCATTATGTGAACCTTGTGGATGAGGATAAAGCTCACCTTGTCATGATGGATGAAATCTATCCGACACTACAGGGTTTATCACGACGTGGACATGAGTTACTGATCGAGGATGCGACGGATCTTCTTGTTATGCAGGCGTTACTTGCGAAATCCTCTGTTTTTCGACAAGGAAACTATGTCTTAACCAAAGACATCGATATGAAACGTGTTGCACGTGATGCTTATCAGATGAATCCAGTCAGTTTTGACGGCATATTCAAAAGTGATGTCATCACAGAAGAAAGAACACTCTATGAACACCACATCACAGATGGTGGTTCACCCATGCATTACAGTATTTTCAATTTAACGTTAAGCCATGCAATCGTTCAAGATAATCGCGATGTTTTGAGCATGTTTTCTGTTTTGTTTGGACAGATCCAAGACATCAATTTTAGACGCATGCATGTGGATTTCGACAAAGAAAATAGTCTTTCATCATCGCTTGTGGTTGCTCCTGTTGCTGGAGAAATGATTCATGGATTGATTTCAAATGTTCATGTTCAGTGGGATGAAAGTACAGTTAACGCGACTAGCATATATGATGATGTCATTGTATCTGGCTATGTAGCCATCGCATCCGGTGTAATCCAAAAGGCTTCAGTCACAGGTATGATGCCCGAAACCATCACGGATTTAAGTGAAGATGGAGATTTCATCATAGGTGGTCTTGTTGGTCACGCAACAGATCTGACTATTCGTGAATCCATCTCTAGTATTTCATTGGTTGTGCCATCTCTAATGACAAATCTAAACCATGATTTGATCATGGGAGGATTGATTGGACAAGGATTAAATCTTGAAATCGAACGCGCTATCTTTTCAGGTGAAATCACACAAACCATTGATATGAAGATTGCGCGTGGAATGAAGATTGCTGGAATTCTTGCAGATGGACGCAGTGACATCATCATGTCATCGGTTGTCTCAGAAGGAACAATCACTTACCTTGCTCATGCGAAAGAGAGTTCAAAAATTAGTGGAATCGCGAATGTTGATCAAGGATCAGTCACGCTCAATCGTATCCTTCATACGGGATCATTAATCGGATTAAATCCTCTCAATACAAGCGAACAAGAACGCTATACACATCATCTCGAACTCACTTTTGGTTTACAAACACATCAGTCTTCATTAGCATCTGAAGGTCTCTTTTCATCATCAAACATCTCCATCAATGCATCGTTTGTCGATCACTTTTCTGGGCTTATCATCGCATCATCAAGCGATAATACAGATGTATTTCATAGTGAAAGTAAAGGAGAAATGACGATCTATTCGACGGACATCATAGCATCTCCACGACTTCAATATGAAGGTCTTTTTAGCATGGATCAAGGTTCAATTGATCACGCAAGACAAGAAGGTGATTGGAACATTCACCTCTCACATTCAACATCAAGTACTTATGCACCACAGGCTATCGAAATCAGTGGAATTCTATCGACATTAACGGATTCATCAGATGCGATCAATCTCTTTCATGGAGGAGATATCTTACTAACAAAAGAAGACAACAGTCTTATCCAAGCTCCGATTTTGATTTCTGGTATCGTATCCAATCATCAAAATGATCAGTATAGTTTAGATCAACATATCATTCCAGAATCCATCACATTTGATCAAAAACAAGGACCTCTTCATCACGCGCTTAATGCGGGTGATATACATCTAATCGGATCATTTAGTCATGATGTCTATGCTTCTGGAATCATCACTCATCAAGAAGGGTTCATGACTCAAGCGATTAATCTTGGTGATATTTCAATCACAAACACATCTGAAACATCAACTTCAGTCATCCAAGCGGCGGGTATCACGAATCTTTTAATTGGCAAGCATGCGCGTATCATGGACAGTGCCAATCGTGGTCAAATCGAAGTTGTTCAATTGAATGCTACAGGATTTGCACATGCTGCAGGTATTGCAGTTCGTAATGATTTAACGCTGTCGCATACTTTAGCATCACCTCTTGATCAACATCATCTTGCGAAAATCCTTTTTACGATCAACTATGGTGATATCTATGCATGGACAGAAGCTGATGAAACATCATATACCATCACGCATGAAACACATAGTAAAGCTTCAGGTATTTTAGCAATTGGTGTTTTATCCATCATTAACAATGTCAATTATGGAAACATTTATGGCAAATATTTATCATCCGGTCTCATCGGATTTTTACCTCTTAACCGTTTTGGTACACTACAACCTGATGAAGTCTATATCGCAAACGCCATCCAATATGGACAAATTCGAGCGATCGAATCATATGACTATATTGAAGATATTTATAGCATCTCTGCTCAAAATCCGTCACGTACAACATATAATGCGTATGGGGCGATGGTAGGAAAAATCCATACAGGAACATCGACATGGGCATTTGCTGGTGATGTGACCTATCCAATTGACCGAATCTATTTTGGATATTTACTCAATATCGATCCAACCTTGAACATGTTTGCTAACGCACCTGAGTTATCATCGTCCTGGGCAGATGGTTTTGGTAATCTTCAAGAAGCCAATGAAGTGATACTAAACATGTTAGCCTACATGGCAACGACCAATCCTAATGATCAATCAAAAGCCCCGTTTACTTATTTTTATCAAGGTGGATGGATTGGCCAATATATGGGGAAAGTCATCGATGATTATGCGATATCTGAAGAAGATGATGGGCTTTTCTATGAAGGTTTTCCGTTCCGTGAAAAGCGTCCTGTTTATACGGGAACTGATCAGTACATCAGATCGTATATCGATTACATCTCACGTGACAAGGTCAATCCTTATCTTCTCAATCAACTTGAACAAACCTATCAACAAACGTTCCCAGGTATTTATGCATTATCCTCATCTGAAGGTATTGGTCAAGGTATCTTTATGCCTGATAACATGGATGTTTTTCAACTATCTCCAATTGATCCGATGACCCTTGAAATGGATTCATCATGGTTAGGAGATCTTGAGAATCCCTCAAGCATTATCTATCAATTTGAAATTGAAATGCGTCAAATTCAACAAGCATATGCAAGTGTGATCTATGATCTTAAACTCGAACAAAAAGATGCATTTGGTGAGGTCATAGATCGGAAGAGCGTCGTGTAGGGAAAGAGTGTAGATCTCGGTGGT
>CALKAH010000300.1 GCA_937983315.1 uncultured Acholeplasmataceae bacterium
CACTCTTTCCCTACACGACGCTCTTCCGATCTCCCTTCGTGATGGAAGATAATCAGATTAATCAGTATTTCTTAGAGCAAAACAAACAGCTACTCAAAGAACGTATTGATCAAGCGATGGATGAATCTTCAAGTTATGAGGTAGCATTGCGTAAAGCGTTACGCGATACGATCGCGATCTCAAACGCACTCTTCAAAGATTTCTTCGATCTTGAAGAAGAACAAGATCGTGAAGATTTATTCTTCTCACGCATGGTCAAAGTTGATCTTGATGCAGAACTTTTAAAAGCGAAAGATCGCGCGCGTGTTGCACGTGTCATCCGTGAAACCAAAGAAGTTGACTATAACAATGCGATTCGACTTGAAAAACGCATGCTCAAGGACATCGTCAATATCAATAAGGAAATCCAAAAAGGATTAAAGAAACGGGCAATTGAAGAAGCGAAAAAACAAGCGCTTGAAGAAAGAATTCGACTTGAACGAAAGAACTTAGAGAAGAATCAGGAAATCTTAAGTGAGTATCTTGAATTTGTTGCAGAACAAAAGAAACTGCTCCAGGAAGATTCAAGAGACATGCAAGAAAAGATTCGACTCGAGGAGATCAGACTTCGTGAAGAAGAAAAGAAACTGATTGAACTCGAAAAAAAGAAAGCACTTCAAAAGTATAATGACGAGGTTAAAAAGATTCGAGCTCGTCAACAAAAAGAAAAAGAACGTGCCATCCAACAAGCGAAGAAAGCACGTGATGCAGAAATCAAGAAGTTTAAAGACGCTCAAGCAAAGTTAAAAAAACAAGCACAAACGCGTATTAAGACAGAAAAACAAAAGCTTCATACCAAGTTAGAAAAGGATTTAGCAAAAGCTCAAACGAAGTAAGAGGAGATCCCCTTTGAAAAAGACAATATCACTTGTATTAACATCACTTGCCATCTTGATCTTTGTCATTTCAATTGTGGTGATGTTAGTGGGCACACGTGCCATCAGACAAAATGAACCTCTGTTCATTGGTGGATATTCATTCTCCATTGTTCCAACGGATTCCATGGTGGGTGACAACCCGGATTCACTTGATCCTTGGGATATTGCCATTATACGTCAAGCATCCTTCGATGAGATTGAAATCGGCGATGTCATCGTCTTCCAAAGTGAGATCAATAATCGTCCGATTCTGATCATACACCGTGTGGTGGGTCTCCATCCAGAAGGCGGTTATGAGACGCAAGGTGATCATAACGCATCCGTTGATTTAAATCCGGTTACAGAAGCTAACTTTAAAGCCATCTATACAGGTAAAATCACCTTCTTAAAACCGATTGCAAGGCTTGCAGCCGTACAAAAGAATCTCATCTTTGGCATCTTGAGTGTATTACTCCTAGGTATGGTTGTCTCAGAAACCATCCATATCATCAAGGTCATGAAGAAAGCTCAAGAAGAGAAATTGAAAAAGGAAAACGAAGAAAAGATTAAAGAAGCACTTTATCAAGAAGTACTCGAAGAAGAATTAAACAAGAAAAAGACAAATGAATCATGATCATTGATTAAACATTGGCAAAACCAGGGAAACCTGGCGACGCAAAGCTATAGGGCCCTTCGGGGTAGCCAGTTGCATCTCACATGTGTGAGGTTCAGCTGGTTTTTTGTTTCAATGATCAACTATTTGGCAAAATCAGGGAAACCTGATGACGCAAAGCTATAGGGCCCTTCGTGGGTAGCCAGTTGCATCTCAAGAAATTGAGGTTCAACTGGCTTTTATGCTTAAAGAAGGAGAAACGCATGAAACAACTCGTCAAAGCAACGCTCATGTTCATCATGTCACTGACACTGTTTACAGCAGTTGTTTATGCGTGGTTTACCAACTCCAATGAATCCAATATTCAACCTGTTTCCGCTCATATGATCGAACGTAATCTTGATATGGAAGTTGAATTTGGAATCAATGGTGGTGGCTATCAAAACTTTGATACACCAGCCGATATCAATGCTTATCTTTCTGCTATGCAAGCTGGAGATCTCATCAATATCCGTGTGGTGATTCAAAATGCGAATAGTCTAACATCACCCGATATGGACTTATCGATTATGTTATATAATATCCGTTCAACAGAAACAGATGAAGACTATGATTTAACCGATTTCTTCTACCTAGAAAATGGTACAATAGACTTAACGTGGTATCTCAGTTTAACCGATTATTATGCAGATAATATCTATTCGACTCAAAGTGTAATGATTGACACAATCGACGACACGCCGATTGAATATATCGGTATTCCATTAGAAAATTCACGTTTATCCAACATGTTTAACCATTACATGGATGGTGAAACACTGGTTGTTGAAAACAATATCAGCATTTTAGAAACGTTATTACCTTCACAAAATATCATCGTCGTTGAATTCTCGATTGGTCTTGATGCTTATACACCCGATCGTGGTGCAGGCTTCCAAAACGGTGAACTTCTGATCGATGGTTTATATACACTCTTTGATCAAGTATAAGGAGAAACTATGTTTAGACGATTAGCTACGGGATATCAAGTGCTTGTCCTTGTCATAGCCATGTTACTCTTGGCTGTTTTAGGCACGCTTACCTACGCTTGGATCGTCTTAGTCAACCGAACCGATTCATTTATTGCAACAGCAGCAAAAGTGGATGTTGAGTATGAGATTGATCTTGCAGGAACTGAAGTTGATCTTGATTTCTATATGGTTAATTCAGGATATACGATGGTGAAATCCGGTGTCTTTTTTATCAATGTCACAACGCCTGAAGCGATAAATTACATTGAAAATCTTCGCATTGATTTAGTGATTACAAGTACCGTTGATACATACGTGCGCGTTTCTATCATAGATGCACTCACTTTAGCAACCATTGACTTTGAAGGAAATCGCGGTGAAGTCTCGATTGTTGACCAGCCCATTCCTTATGCATTCAATCGCACATGGCTCGTGAACGATGTCTTTTATGAAGATCTCTATGATGCAGAAGTTGCTTTAGGTGGCATCACCGCAAA
>CALKAH010000301.1 GCA_937983315.1 uncultured Acholeplasmataceae bacterium
TTGAAATCTTCCGGTGGATGAGATGTTTGGTCGTTTCATAGATACTATACATCACTATGACAAACCCTACGATAAATTCAAATGAGAAATCAACGAATAGAATGCCTATTGACAGGAAAGCTAAAGACTGAATGATGATCAAAAAAGCTGTCGATTTTTTAACCTTCTGTTGCTCAACATAGATCTTATCGCCAAAAAGAACGTGGTCTTTTGGACAATTTTCGGTTGGTAAACCACACTGCAAGCAATATCATTGATCATCTGAATAATCAATATGGCAAGTGTGACATGTCCTCATGAATCTTAAATCCTCTCCGATACGAAAGTGTCAAGCATGTATCATTTTAACGCATTGCTTTATCCATTTCGAAATTGATTGATTGCATTCATAAAACGTTCATAGGTCGCACTATTATCAAGATTAAAGTGTCGATCAATAAGCATAGCTTCAAATTGCGTCGTTCCCTCTTCAAATTTTTCATTAAAGTAAGCTAGATTATATGGGGTATCTAACCCAAAGATATCTAAACTTAAAACAGCATCTGTTTGAGGATATTCGATTTCAAAATATGCATATTCACTGTGCTCACGTTCAATACCAACAACATATTGATCAGATAAGATGGCATCACCATATTGAAGATGGTATTGATTGTATTGATCTGGTAACTTCATTAACAGGTCCCAACCCAAGACCTCATTGAGGTTAATCTTATAATAAGATGAAGAGTATTCAACAACAAGTGTATTTCTGATATACTTAGCATATTTCTCTGTTTCATAAAATCCATTGTTAGCTTGGCTAGAGAATAATTCACCCGTTAAACCATCAAAATAATCACCACGAATAAAATCGTCGTACAACGTATCATAGAGTTCAAGATGAATAAATGTTTCAACATTGCTTGTCTCATATGAGTAGGGGAAGTGTCCTTCTTTAAACTTTGTGTACATATATTCTAATGATCCTGCACTAGCATCATTTAAATCACAATCATGACAAACATATTCTTCGATACTATTTCCAAACTCTAGCTTTGTATAAGACATCATATCGTAGGATAGTTCTTTGACTCCTGAAATATGCAAAGTCATCTCCATCGTATCCCTTAAGGTGAACTGATCTTGATAAAAATAGAAAACAAAGTGATATAAATCGCTTTGATTAACTGTATACATGTAATCTAAATAAAGATTTTCATCTTCCATGTAATACAGTAACCCATACTTGACGAATCCACCATGGTCGGTATCCTCGGTTTCAACACACGATTTGCCTTCTTTGATGTTATCACAATATTGATAGCTATTAACTAATCCGCTTAAAGCTGTTGATTGACCCATAACATAGTATAATTGAGAATCGCTCATGTATAATCGATCATCACTTAAATGATAGTTATAAAATTCATGACGATAAATATCCTCATCAAAGATGTCAGCGGTCGTGATATAACCATCTTCATGATACATTTCTCGATCGCTATAAGGGCGTGGATAATAGGTCTCCATTGTGGTTGTTATTCTTTGAATATAGTCAGAAAACACATCATAAACTTCTTCAAATGTGTTTTGTTTCTTGTTTTCAAAGTAAGGATTTTTTAAATGATTTGCTGAACAACCTGAAAATGTAAACATCAAAACAAAAAACAAAATCATGAGCACTTTTTTCATGTGTGATTCCCCCTTATTTGAATGTGCTTATTGTTCATATTTTATCATAAATGAGGATTAAATTTACAAGAAGGATTGAATTGTGGATTTTATATAATATAACCAAATCTTTCTTGATTGATTTTCATGAAATAAAAACCTCACAATAATAAAACTCCACGAATGGAGTTTTTTTAGTAGCTTTTACCGAAAAGATGACTCGAAGTTTATACATATATTTCATTTTATGATTGGCTTAACAAAGCCACAGAAATTGTCTTGACTTGACTTGTCAATAATTGATTTAAAGTATCAGATCCCAAAGATCTGCATTTAATTGATAAAGATTTGATTTTTTATGTTCTACAACCTTTAAAATTTTAAGTTCCGTTAAGTCATTTAATAGTCTTAGATAATACTGTTTACTAAATGAGTCATGAGAAAAATCTTTATAGTCCTTCCAATCAAAAAAGCCTTCTCCTGTTATAGGTATCGCTAGTACATATTTCAAAGCAATCTCTAAAGCTCTAGTTAGAAGTAGTCCTTTTCCTTTGAGTTTAGCTTTAATGCTATAGAAATTGATATAAATTTTCGAATATTTAAGCACGATATCTCCCATATACTCCAAAAAATACGTGATGTCGTTTCCTGCATTCCTTGAATTCATTATGGCATTATAATAACCTTGCTTATGGATTCTGTTATTGATAGCTTCACTAACCAACAATAAACTCAATGATGGGGCGTGTTTGAGATTATACCAAAATGATAACACTCTAGCCATACGACCATTGTAATCAAAATAGGGGTGCAGATAGACGAGATAATAATGAACAATATGAGAGGCAATCAAATGTTCTTCATACGTTTTATCTGTGTTCATAAAGTCAATCAATTGTTTCATTAATGCTGGTAATAATTGCCAATCGACACCACGATCTACGACCGCATTGGCACCATCCACAATATTCACTTCATCATGACGATAAAGAGCATTTGGATTTA
Source organism: uncultured Acholeplasmataceae bacterium (assembly GCA_937983315.1). Lineage (GTDB taxonomy): Bacteria > Bacillota_I > Bacilli_A > Acholeplasmatales > Acholeplasmataceae > Peloplasma. Next base: position 2,659 of record CALKAH010000301.1, read on the forward strand.
GTTGTTCAGTATCCTTTAAACACTTCTTCGACAATATCTTATAGAGCTGAAAGATGTTTTCTTCGGTGATGTCATGTCCTTTTACAAACTCATAGCCTAAAAGCATATTTTTAACAATGATATCGTTTAGTTGATCTAAATCTTCATAATTTGCTTGATCAAGTTTTTCGATCTGTGCTCGTGTACTTCTGATACCTTCAATTGCCAAGCTCGACTCAATTTCAGAAAAAACGAATCCATTAAGGATTTCCGAATTACGAAAATCGGAGAATTGATTCATCTCTGAGTTTCTAATAAGGTCTTGACTACCTTGGAAGTGCATCACGATTTTTTCATTTTTCCAATATAATAAATGAGTCCCTGATGGACTTTCCAATGGCGTTTTTTGATACTCACCATCCCTGTATTTTTCCATAGATATTTCTTTTAATTCATCTCTAAGATCGGAAGAGCACACGTCTGAACTCCAGTCACCGAATA
>CALKAH010000302.1 GCA_937983315.1 uncultured Acholeplasmataceae bacterium
AGATCGTATTCGGTGACTGGAGTTCAGACGTGTGCTCTTCCGATCTCATTAGCAAACGTCTACCTTGCTATTGATAATGATCTTGAAATCATTCCTGTGATCAACAAGATCGATCTTCCCAGTGCAGAACCTGAAAAAGTGAAAAAAGAAATTGAAGATATCATCGGTATACCTGCACAACATGCAGTCTTAGCATCAGCAAAAGAAGGCATAGGTATTGAAGAAATTTTAGAGCGAATCATCACGGATGTTCCTGCACCCAAAGGTGATGCTGAAGCTCCACTGCAAGCCCTTGTTTTTGACTCCGTTTTTGATTCCTATAAAGGTGTTATTCCTTATATTCGTGTCGTCAATGGTACGATCGAAAAAGGTGATAAGATCAAATTCATGGCATCACACGCAGAGTATGAAGTTCTTGAAGTAGGCGTTCATACACCTAAAGTCGTCAAACGAGATTTCTTAGGTCCTGGTGATGTTGGTTATCTTAATGCAAGCATCAAAGATATTGAAAATGTCCGTGTGGGGGATACAATTACCTATGCTGACCGTCCTGCTAAAGAAGCTCTACCCGGTTACCGGACATTAAATAGCGTCGTCTTTTGTGGACTTTATCCGATTGATGCTGATCAATTTTTAGATCTCAAAGATGCACTTGAAAAACTTAAATTAAACGATGCATCACTGCTTTATGAACCAGAAACATCTCAAGCTTTAGGGTTTGGATTTAGAACAGGTTTCTTAGGGTTACTCCATATGGATATTATCCAAGAACGTATTCGTAGAGAATTCAATATCGACTTGATTGCAACCGCACCATCAGTTGTCTACCATGTTTATTTGACGGATGGGACGATGGTCAGTGTGGATAATCCATCGAAATTGCCTGATCCTCAACGCATTGAAAGAATCGAAGAACCTTATATTAAAGCATCCATTATGTCACCTAAAGAATATGTCGGTGCTATTATGGATATATCTCAGAAAAAGCGTGGAATCTTTGGTGATATGAAGTATATCGATGCTAATCGTGTCCATATTACGTATGAACTACCTTTATCTGAAATCGTGTATGATTTTTTTGATAAATTAAAATCATCAACCAAAGGTTATGCATCCTTTGATTACGAGATGGCTGGATACAAGCCATCAAACCTATCCAAGATGGATATTTTACTTAATGGTGAAGTGGTGGATGCGTTATCGATCATCGTGCATAGGGACTTTGCTTATAATCGTGGGAAAGCCATTTGTGAAAAAATGGTTGAACTCATTCCACGACAAATGTTTGAGATTCCTGTTCAAGCAGCTTTAGGTACGAAGATCATTGCGCGCACAACGATTAAAGCGATGAGAAAAGACGTCTTAGCGAAGTGCTATGGTGGCGATATTTCACGGAAGAAGAAACTCCTCCAGAAACAAAAAGAAGGTAAGAAGAAGATGAAGACACTGGGTCGAGTCGATGTTCCACAGGAAGCATTCTTAGCGATATTATCGAATAGTGATGAGTCATAACTCGTCACTTTTCTTTATTATGTAAACCATTTTTGATATAATAGAGATACGAAAGGCGTGATCATGTGAAGGGACTCTATGTGCATATTCCATTTTGTGAATCGATTTGTCACTACTGTGATTTCGTCAAACGCGTGCCAAAAAATGAGCAAATGATGGATGAATATCTCAACCATTTAGTTGAAGAAATCAAATCATATCAAGATCATTTTAAAACGATTGATACCATCTATATCGGTGGTGGAACGCCATCGATGCTTTCAGTTAAGCAGTTGACAGTATTATTGGATGCAATGAAAGATATTCATCCCAAAGAATATACGATTGAAGTTAATCCTGAGTCTTACACGGAAGATAAAGGAGCTCTTTTTAAGCACTATGGCATCAATCGCATCAGCTTAGGTGTGCAAACATTTAACCAAGAATTACTCCATTATCTCAATCGAAAACACACAACCGATCATGTCTTATCGGTGATCGATCACTTAAAAAAGATTGGTATTCTACGTTTATCGGTTGATTTAATCTATGCGATACCTGGTCAAACGATGGAGATGCTTGATCACGATCTCAAGATGATCGAACAATTGAATATCACACATGTATCATGTTATTCACTTATTCTTGAAGAAAAGACATATTTTTATCACCAATATTTGAAAGGAAACTTCCATCAAATGGATGAAGATATGGAGGCTATGATGTATGAGCGCGTGATGAATACACTCAAGGCTCAAGGATTTGAACATTATGAGATCTCAAATTATGCAAAAAACGGACATCAATCGATGCATAATAACCTTTACTGGACGCTTTCTGAATACATTGGTGTAGGTCTTGGTGCGCACGGTTATATCGATCGATACCGCACCTACAATCATCGCCACTTGCAGGACTATTTTAGAACATGGATGGAAAGAAAAGAATATCAAACAGAAGATATGCTATTACAAGATGATTTAATCTTTGGACTGAGACGAATCGATGGTGTTGATATCGCCTATATCGAAGATCGTTACCATCTTTCTCTTTTTGAAAAGTATCCACAACTCAACGATAAAATGAATCTTGGACTGATTGAAATCAAGGAAGGAAGACTCAAACTGACCCAACAAGGACTGTTTTTGGGCAATCAAGTCTTTATGGTATTCATATGAAATATATCATCAAAGATTTCGAATTATACCTTAAAAAAGAAAAAGGATCAAGTCCAAATACCGTGTCATCTTATGTTCATGATATCGAACAGTATGCCCATTTTCTTGAGAAATATCATGATATTAAAAAGCCTGATCTTATCGAAAAAAAACATGTTGAAGCGTTTATGCGAAGCTTAAAGCGAGATATGACAACTAAAAGTATGGCGAGAAAGTTAACAGCCATTCAGATCGGAAGAGCACACGTCTGAACTCCAGTCACCGAATACGATCT
>CALKAH010000303.1 GCA_937983315.1 uncultured Acholeplasmataceae bacterium
AACTTATTCTTGTGACAGCAATCAACCCAACTCCAGCGGGAGAAGGAAAAACAACCGTTTCAATCGGTTTAACACAAGGTTTAAAATACATTGGCAAACATCCAGTTTTAGCACTTCGTGAACCCAGTTTGGGACCTGTTTTTGGTCTTAAAGGTGGGGCAACAGGTGGTGGAAAATCAATCGTTGTTCCATCGGATGATATTAACCTTCACTTCACAGGTGATTTACATGCGATCACAGCAGCTAATAACTTACTTGCCGCACTCATTGATAATCACATGTTCCAAGGTAATGAACTTAACATTGAGACCGTCACATGGAAACGTTGTATGGATATGAATGATCGCAACCTTCGCGAGATTGAGACACCGCAACGTAAAGATGGTTTTGTCATTACAGCAGCAAGTGAAATCATGGCAATCCTTGCCTTAGCAACCGATTTAATGGATTTAAAGCGTCGTATTAACAACATTTTGATTGGTTATAATAAAGAAGGTCAACCTTTATTTGTGCGTGATTTAGGTGGAGCTGATGCGCTTGTCTGGTTGCTTAAAGATGCGATGAATCCTAATTTAGTGCAAACCATCGATGGTGTTCCAACGTTCGTTCATGCAGGCCCATTTGCCAATATTGCACACGGTTGTAACTCGATTGTTGCGACCAAATTAGCGCTCAAATTAGGGGATTATGCAGTCACTGAAGCCGGTTTTGGTGCCGATTTAGGAATGGAAAAATTCTTGGATATCAAGATGCCACAACTTGGCAAAAAAGTCGATGCAGTTGTCATTGTGACGACTCTTCGAGCATTAAAATCACATGGTGGTGCTGAAGCATATTCAGAACCCAATTTAGAAGCCATGAAACAAGGTTTACCTCTATTAGAAAAACATTTAAACAATATCAATCGCATTGGATTACCCGTCGTAATTGCCGTGAACCATTACTATAATGATGATCAACAAGAAGTTGACTACATGATGAATTGGGCAAAAGACCATCATCACCACATTGCGTTATGTGATGGTTTTGCTAAGGGTGGCGAAGGCATGGTCGATCTCGCCAACATCATTGTTGAAATTGCAGAACAACCTTCAACCATCAATCCTATTTACCTACCCGAAGATTTACCACAGGTAAAGATTGAAAAAATAGCTAAAGATATTTATGGCGCTAAAGAAGTTATTTTTTCAAAGAAAGCACAAGCTCAATTAGAAACCTATGAAAAACTTGGTTGGAATTTGCCTGTTTGCATGGCTAAAACACCACTTTCTATTACTGGAGACCCCAACATTCACGGTCTACCAGAACCTTTCACACTACAAATCTCTGAAATTAAACCATCATTAGGTGCTGGGTTCTTAGTCGCACTAACCAAAGGTATCATGGTTATGCCTGGACTCAACAAAACACCACGTGCCCTCAATATTGAAATCGATGCCGATGGTAACGTACACGATAAGGAGTGATGAGCATGACATTACTCGATGGGTTTGGGGTTGCTCAAGAGCGCAATCTTGAACTTCATAAAAAAATTGAAGAACATCTTCAAAAAGGTCAACGCAGACCGAATCTGTCCATTATTTTGATCGGAGATAATCCTGCGTCTTTATCCTATGTTAAAGGAAAAGGAAAAGCATGTGAAGTCGCGGGTATTGAACATACACTTCATCATTTACCCGAAAATACAACCGATGAACAGGTACGCGCACTCATCACATCACTTAATCAAGATCCTGATGTCGATGGTATGATTTTACAACTGCCCGTTCCCAAGCATTTAGATGATCATGTGCTTATTGATCTCATCGCTCGTGAAAAAGATGCTGATGGATTTCATGTCATCAATCAAGGATACCTCTATCAAAAGATGCCGACGATTAAACCTGCAACACCAAAAGGTATTATGACTTTACTCAGTCACTACAACATCTCCATTTCAGGTTTGAATGCTGTCGTTGTTGGACGTTCGAATATCGTTGGATTTCCTGTTGCACGCCTTTTAATGGATGAAGGAGCAACGATTACCGTGTGTCACCGTCAAACCAAAGATTTACGTGCACACACCCTTCAAGCGGACTTGCTTGTCGTCGCATCCGGTAAACCTCATCTGATTACCAAAGATATGGTTAAACCCGGTGCGATTGTCGTCGATGTAGGTGTCAATCGTG
>CALKAH010000304.1 GCA_937983315.1 uncultured Acholeplasmataceae bacterium
TACCTCAAAAAAAGAGCGATATCGTATAGACGATGTCGCTTTTTCTATTAAGTATTGGATTGATGAACCACAACTTGTGGGAATGGAATTTCAATTTTGTTTTCATCAAGAATTTCTTTGATGCGTTTTCTCATCGCACGTTCAACAGCATAGTGTTGTTCATTGAGTGTTTTACAGGTGACACGCATATCAACCGATGATGAATTGAGATTAATGACACCCGCAACCTTGGGATCCTCGATTATTTCTGGTAACGATAGACGCAGTTTTGGTAGTTCAAGATTGAGTAAATCAATCGTCTTTTGCATATCTTCTTTATATGAAATACCAAAATCAACAACAGCAACTGAAACATCTTTTGAAAAGTTAATCAGAGATGCAATTTCACCATTGGAAAGAATCAAGATTTCATTTTTCCAGTTTTTAATTTTTGTTGTTTTTAAACCGATATCGATGACTTCACCTTTAAACCCTTTGACTTCAATTTTATCGCCGACATCAAAATGATGTTCGAAGATGATGAAGAAACCTGCAATCAAATCATTAATAAACTTTTGTGCACCCAAACCAATAACGAGTCCCAGAATACCAAGTCCTGCAAGTGCTGGAGCGACATTGACACCCCACAATGAAAGGATAATTAAAATGGATAAGATCCAAATGGTATATTTGGTGATGCTGCGAATAACCCGAGCAACTGTCCGCTTGCGGCGTTGATTGGGACCTTCTTTTAAACCGATACGCTTTAATGTGATTTTCGATATTCTTAAAATGAGGAGTGCAATAAATAAAATGATCGCACTTGAGATAAGTTTTCCGATGGAATCTGCTAAGATCACGATGAACCCTTCCCATATATTGGATAAGTATGTGATCAGATCAAAATTCCATAACCATGCGATAAAACCAACTGCTCCTAAGAGAAGGACAAACGATACGACATAACTTGAAATAATGATCCATTTGTGAAGTGTATCCTCACGTTTTTTAATGTATCGATTTTCAATGGTTAGTATCGTGATCAAGATGAGCACGGTTGCTAGCGTGATGGTGATATTGAGTCCTATCGATGCAAAATAAATCCATGGTTGCATATTGATACCTGATCGGAAGAGCACACGTATGAACTCCAGTCACCGAATACGACCTCGTATGCCG
>CALKAH010000305.1 GCA_937983315.1 uncultured Acholeplasmataceae bacterium
TGTTCGGTATCGTCTTTATGGTCACTGACCCCGTGACATCGCCTGTCACACGTCCAGGTCGTTGGATTTATGGACTTTTAGTAGGTGTTGTCATCGTTTTAATTCGTCTATTTGGAGCATACCCTGAAGGTGTTGCATTTGCCATTTTATTTGCAAATATGTTTGTCCCACTCATCGATTATCCCAAATGGTCAACGAACAAAGTTAAACCAGCTTTCATTGCGGGTTTCGTCGTGTTACTTGCAATCTTTAGCTTGGTGGTATTCTTCGGTGTAGGAGGTACCGTCTAATGAAAAAGTTATTTGAAAAACCCATGTTTCACTACACCTTTGTATTAACGGTTGTTGCGATTGTGTGTGGACTCTTAATTGGTGGTATGAATGCGATTACCGCACCTATTATTCAACGCAACCTAGAAGAACAAGAACGTCGTGCTTATCAAGAAGTTCTTCCTGCAGGTCAAGAATTTACCAAGTTAGAACTTGTCAGCGGTGTTCCCGCAAGCATTACCAGTGTGGTTGAAGGCAAAAATGCGAGCAATCAAGTCGTTGGATATATTTACACAGCAACCGGAAACAACCAACATGGTTCGATTACCATTGTTGTGAGTGTGGATGCAAGTGGGACTATCCTAGGAACTAGCATTTTATCCATTAATCAAACTAAGGGTGTTGCAGATACAGAGAGCAACCTCAAGAGCTTTGTCGGAGCACAAATTGGTTCGGGTAATCCAGTTGGTGATATCGTTTCTGGTGTTACAAACAGTTTAAATACCGTAAAAGCTTTACTTGGTGATATGGCAACTGCACATGCTCTTCTTGCTGATGTACCATCAAGTCCTTATGCAGCACTTTATGGCGAAGGTTATACATTATCCAATGATGACGCCTTTGTTCCATCAACCTTTATCACACAACGTGAAATCGTTAAGAATTCATCAAATGTTGAAATCGGTTATATTTACACCTTAACAGGTGCCGGTGATTATGACAACGGTCAAGAACTTGTATCAGGTCATACCATTACCTTGAAAGTAGCATTTAACGCAGATGATGATGTTTTAGGCATCATTATCCCTGAAGATTTATATGGACATACAGCAGGTAATCGTTTAACCAAGATTCAAAATTATGTCAATCTTCTTGTCGGTAAGAATGC
>CALKAH010000306.1 GCA_937983315.1 uncultured Acholeplasmataceae bacterium
TCTTCAGGCGGCAGTTCTTCGGAGTGAGGGTTCGAATCCCTTCGACCGCACCACCCTACATATGATAGACCTCGCGATTATTGATCGAGGTCTTTATTTTCATTCGAGCAACATGCTTTCCTCACATGCAATCACTTGATATAATGTAGACGCATATCACAAGGAGGTGCAACGATGAATTCTATCACACAAGAACACATCAACGTATTATTAAAAGAACGCTTTGAAAAACATCCTAGACGACATCCAGGTTTAATGTGGAGTCATATCGAACAATCTATCCATAGCAACAAAGATCTTGTCAAAGCCTTGATCCGAATGGAAGAAACGGGTGGCGAACCCGATGTCACAACATTAGGTGGAAAACTGGTCTATGTCGATTTTTCTAAAGAAACACCCGAGAACAGAAGAAATCTTTGTTATGATGAAGAAGCTCGTTTGAATAGAAAGAAATTCCCTCCCGCTACATCTGCTGAGAAGCTCGCTTTAGAAATCGGCATTGAACTTCTTGATGAAGAATTGTATCACGAACTTCAACAGATTGAACCACTCGACTTAAAGACATCATCGTGGTTAAAAACTCCTCAAACCATCCGTGATTTGGGTGGAGCGCTTTTTGGAGATCGCCGATATAATCGCACATTTATTTATCATAATGGTGCGGATTCATATTATGGTGTCAGAGGATTTAGAGGGTATATCATTTTATCATAAGGACTCAATCTTTTAGGTTGAGTTTTTTGTTTTGTCCGAATAAAGGTCTTTTATACTCGTGTTATAATAAGGGTAGTATAAGATGAGGATTTGTATGTCAATCAAAGAAAAACTAAACGCATTATGCAAAATTGCTCAAACCTTTAATCGTGAAAAAATCACATGGAACCTCGGTTCATCAGGGATGCTTTTTTTACGAGGAATCGTCCATCAATTTAACGATCTTGATCTGATGATTGCCATCGAAGATATCGAAAAAGCAGCTATCATTTTAGACGCGTTTGGTGATCGATTACCACCAAGATCCACGCAAAAGTATCAAACAAAGCATTTTATAGAATATATCATTGATGGTGTTGATGTCGACTTAATGGCTGAGTTTGTGATCTTAAAAGATCAACAATCCTATACATTTGAGATACACAAAGGCGATGTTTTTGATTGGATGATGTTAGGATTTGAAACAATCTATCTCGCATCAATCAAAGAATGGAAATACTACTACCATCTCATGGAACGTCACGATAAAATTTCAATTCTTGAATCCATCAGTGACTACCATTCGATTGAACTATATTTAAAGAAACCATCACAAGATGATATACCTAACATTGAGCAGTTTAAACACGCTTTTGTTGTTCGTGAAGAATCACTACACGGAGGTTGTGGATTAACAGGTTTTGATAACATCAACGATTGGTTAAACTATCTAGAACTACTCAATCACAAAGAAACCGTTCCAGCAGGACGTGTTCTATCATCAGAATATCTATGTATAAGAAAAAGTGACGACAAGATGGTAGGCATCGTTAACATCAGACACGAACTCGATGATGAACTCTTGAAACATGGAGGGCATATCGGCTATTCAATTCATCCCGATGAAAGACAGAAGGGATATGCAAAAGAACAATTGCGATTAGCATTGTTAGAATGTCAACGTATAGGTATCAATCCCATCTTGATCACCTGTAATCAACATAATGAAGCTTCAAGAAAAACAATTCTTCATGCAAAGGGTGTTTTAGAAAATACGTTTGTTGAAGAAGATGGCAATATTGTCGAACGTTATTGGGTAACTATGAATACATAAAAGAGGAGAATGAACATGATCACAAGAAAGCATTTAAAAACATCCGTTGGGGATGTCCAAGAAATCCATGTTAAACGCGGTGAACTTGATGTGACACTCATCAACTATGGAGCAGCCATTTATTCAGTCAAGATGAATGGTAAGGAATTAACGGTAAGACCTGATGGTATGGAAGATTTCTTGCACGCAAAGTTTTATTATGGAAAGACAATCGGTCGAACAGGTGGACGCTTGATTGCACCTTCTTATACAATCAATGGTATTTCATATCCCGTGAAACCTTATCGCGGAGAAACGACTAAACTACACGGTGGTCCCACCGGATTTTCATTCCGTCATTTTGATGTGATCAAAGCGGTTGATGAAAAACATCAAAGTATGATATCCATGAAATATGTCAGTGCAGATGGCGAAGAAGACTATCCTGGTGAACTTACGCTCTTTGTTCACTACACGATCACCGATGATAACCGTGTTCGCATTGCCTATGAAGCAACTTCCACCAAAGATACACTTTGCAGTATTACTAACCATATTTACCTTAACTTAGATGGTGAAGGTACCATTAACGAACATTTCATGAAGGTAGAAGCTTCGAAATATGTCGCACTTGATGAAAATCTTGTACCTGTTGGTCAGGCAACTGTTGAAAAGACTCCTTATGATTTAAGAAGAATAGGTTCTATCACGGGTAAACTCAAAGCGCTAAGCCAAACACCGATTGGAGGATTTGATCATACGTGGTTGTTCGATAAGAATCCAGGACGTGCGATCATTCAAAATTCACATCGTAACCTTCAAGTCGAACTTAAAACCAATTATCCTGCAGTTGTGATCTTCGCACATAACGTCCCATCACTGGATGTCTTGCCCGAACGATTTGGCAACGGAGTTCGTTCTGCACTAACCCTTGAATGTGAGTATGAACCAGGTGGAATTCACTTTCCGGGGATGAATACAGCCATCCTCAAGAAGGGTGAAAAGTATGATCACTATATGGAATTGGCCTTCTCCACCCTTGATTAATAAGAAAATGTAAAATGTGAGTGCTTATAGCACTCATTTTTTTATTCAAGAAAATGATGCAAAGGTATTGTGTGACGAATAGTACTGTGCTATAATTAGTTCGTAGGAGGGATGACGATGAACGCTCAGTTCAAACGAGGCATCATTGAATTATGTGTCTTATCCGTGCTAGTTGAAAAGGATAGTTACGGTTATGAAATCATCAGTAAACTATCAGAGCATTTAGATGTAGGTGAAAATACCATTTATCCAATTTTAAGACGTTTGACCAGTGACGATTACTTTAAAACATATCTCGAAGAATCATCCGAGGGAGCACCTCGTAAATACTATCAAATGACAAAAAAAGGATTTATCTATTATTTATCACTGAGAGAAGAGTGGGACGCATTTATTGGTGGCGTCTATCACGTGATTAACCAGGGAGGTAAAAAAAATGAAGACATTCTTAAACGATTTAAAGAACGAATTGATCAAGAATAAAGTTGATATGGAAGAAATTGCTGAAATTATTCATGATCATGAAGAAATGATTGCAACTGCAATGGAAGAAGGATTAACCGAAGAAGAAATACCGGCGAGGTTTGGCGATCCAAAGATATTGGCAAGAGAATTAGCTGAACAGTCTAGAAAACAATCTAAACGGATTGAAAAAGATGGATATACCTTATATAAGAGCTTTACACCTGAAGAACAAACATTAAATGTGTTTATCCAAATGGTTGCTGAAGATGTGGTGATTCAACCTTCTGAAGATGATGACATTCATGTTTATTATCAAGGTAAGGGACATATTGATCGTTATGAAATCTCCTACTCTAAAGACACATTAAAACTTCAAGCACCAAAAACATTAGGACTCTTGTTCATGCGTTCTTCATCCGATGATATCGATTTCTTAATTGAAATTCCTAAACGTCTTCAAATTGAAGAAGTCAAACAACATGGTGTAAGTTCAGATGTCAGATATCAAAATCTCGATGCAAACAAACTCATTATCAATACAACAAGTGGTGATCTATCGATTCAAACAGCTCATTTTCAGTATGTGAAAGTCAATACAGTCAGTGGTGATCTTGTATTTGAAGATGTCAAGATTGGTGAATTTGAAGCGTCACAAGTGAGCGGTGATTTAAAGATTGAACGCGCAATAATTGAAGGAAACATTCATTCAAGCACCGTAAGTGGTGATATCGAAATCAACGATACGGAAGCTAATGAAGTAGAATTTAGCGCTGTTAGCGGTGATGTTAATGGTAAAGAATTCTATCCAAAAACGATCAAATTCAAATCTGTTTCTGGTGATATGAACTTAACTAACAAAGAGTCAAGAGAAATCAAAGTCATTAAAAACAGTTCATTATCCGGAAGCATTAATATACATAGTTAAGCCATATGAAAAAGCGAGCACAGGTTGTGTTCGCTTTTTCATCAATATCAAATTTGAAGAAGCGAACATAAGATAGTGATAAAATAGAGTCAAAGATTCATTTTGGAGAAGACGTATGAACGCATATGATTCGCTCGATATCACTGAATACATCAATGGTAAACGCGTCGATTATATCGATGACACACATACTTATTATGTCGATGGAGTAAAAGTGCCAAGTGTCACACAAATTGTGGCTGCTGTTTTACCATCACCCTATAATGATGTAGAACCTACCATTCTTCAACAGGCAGCTCATCGTGGTGTTGCACTTCATAAGGAAATTGAACTCTTTGAAAAACATCAACTTCCTGGATCTTCAATTGAATTTAATAATTACATATTCTTAAAAAAATACCATCGTATAGAGTCACTTGATAACGAAAAGCTTGTCATCATTGAAAACGAAGGTAAGATTGTTTGTGCGGGTCGACTGGATATGATTATCAAAAGTGAGTTAATCAAGGGGATTGGCATAGGTGACGTCAAACGTACTTCAAACATTCATTTTGAACATCTCAAGCTTCAGTTAAATCTTTATCGCTTGGGTTATATGCAGTCATATAACAAGACCATTCAATATCTCAAATGCTTTCACCTTCGTAAATTTGTTTATGAACTTATCGATATCCCTATTGATGAAAACTTCGCGATTTTAGCCTTGAATAATTACAGTAAAATGGTTTTATAGGGCAATCATTACAGAAAAGCAGTTAATTTATAATTTACTATCTATTGTTTCACGAGATGAAATTATAATGAAATGCTTTTTTTGTTAAGCTGTAGTTAAGTACAAACCATCTTTTTAATTTTAATCACAACGTTTATAATGAAGTTAGAGGTGAGAAGAATGCCGGATATCATTGATAACGTTAAAGTCGGAGAATATATTAAGCAGTTACTCAAAAAGAAAAACATGACGCAAGATGATCTAGCACAACACTTAAATATCTCAAAAGCAGCTGTATCACAAAATTTGAGGGGTAAAAGCACATTTGATATTAACAATCTAATTGCTATTGCAAATCTATTTGAGATAACACTCGATGAGCTTTTAAGTCTTAAAACAGAAGAGTCAAAAGAAACTCGATCTGAATATCAAAAGGTTGTTAGTCAAGGACTTGATGCGATTAAGACAGTTCAGCCACAAGATCTTCATATTGCAGAACCTGATTTGTATGGGAAAGTTCTAGTTGACTATATCATTGATCAACGCAAACTTTCCATGCTTATCTATCTAATTGAGCACAATGTAACGCTTGTTCATGCATATTATCATCGAGCAAAGCAGATATATCTTCATATCATCAAATATCTTCTCGAGGAAAAACGCAGCGAGTATCAACAATTCGTTACTCTCTATACAGAAATTGTTGGATCATTCAAGGTAGAAGATGAACAACTTGAGATGATCATATGGGGATATCTAAACCAGGAAAATCATCAAGGGTACATTGAAAGCATCTTAAAAAATAAAACATCATTAAAAACAAGACTATTTGCAATCAAACAAGAGAATGAATGCATCCCATTTACGCGAAAGGATTTACTTTTAGTAATTGCGAAATACAAACTTCTAACAATATTGGATACGCTACTCACAGTTCAAAAAAGAGATGATGATTTTATAGAAATCGTTCAGTTATTTCTCCAACATGATTTTGAAGAAGGCATTAGATATTTTATTGGTAAATATTATAAGTCACCTATTACGACATTCAAAAAGACCTTACTTGACGTCCAAAAAGGATTTTTGCTAGCCGTTCAATCTAATCACCTTGAGCTCGTCATCGATTTTGCTTCTCACGGATTATTTACTGATTTAACAACGATTACTAAAGAAGCAATTAAATGTAAACATGAGTCAATTTATTCATACCTTCTTGCAAATTATTCCACTGAAATCATCTACAAGCGAATAGCTGAAACCTGCATTGAGACGAATAACTTGCACTTACTTGAATCGATTTCAAGCAAATTAACAAAAGATGACCTCAATTATCTAATCAGTTGGGTTAAAATTGATCAAATGGAATTGCTGACATATCTTCTAAAAAAAGGTGCTCGTATCGATGAGAAGTACTACAATCTCGATACTTTTAAAAAGATAAACGCATTGATTGATTCATTATTAGATAAGGGGAGTGTTTCAGAATGACATTTATTAAAGACAATTTTGAAATTATTATGATTATTATGTTTATTGCATCTTTTGTTTTACTTACAATCATATTATCAATGAATAAATATTTTGCCTTGTATTTTTCAAACAAGAGATTTAAAATACATTCTCATTATGAAGTGAACGCATATGACGGTCGTCGCGACTTCACCATTACCATTTTCAACAACAATATAAATGAAGTTAGATTATCTGGATTTGGTTTTGTATATAAGGATCAAAATATTGATTTTTACAAAAACTATTTACTTGATCATGCGTTGCCCTCAGATCATAAACTTGTCATACACTCGAGGGACTATCTCACATCTCGAATTGATGTTAACCAATTAAAATCCATAATTTCTGACATCAATAAAGGTTCACTAGATGTATCATCTATGAAAACTTTCGTTACCGATTCACTAGGTTTATCGGTTACAGCAAAAGCAAAGCAAGTTAAAGATGAAGTCAGAAAGATGTTAAAGATTGATCGCGATAATTTAAGAAAACAGCATAAAGAGCAAATTCGCAAAAAGAGAGCAGATGATGCGCTTTTCCGTAAAAAGAATAAGATGGAAAAGCAAATTAAATTTAGAGATAAAACGGGCAGAATCTTGTTAAAGATAAAGGGCTTATTTGCTAAGAAGCATTAGGTGATCTAATGAATAAAATCGAAATCGCAACAATGGTTAAAGAAAGTCGAATATCAAAAGGTATAGATGAAGAGTCTATCATACAAGCATTAGGCATTGATCAAAGATTGTTTAGTCAATATGAAAATGCCGAAGCGATGATACCGGATAGTTTATTAAAGAAATGGGCTGATATACTATCGATACCCTATGAGGATTTGAATCTTGAAGAAGATGTTGATTTTGATCCGCCAAAGTTTGTTACTGGACTTATTATGTATCCACCACACGCACGAAAAATCACTTTTAAGGATATATTTGGTGGATTCAAAGCGAGCATTAAAGAAAAAGGAAAACAGAAGAGTCTAGAAATACTAGAAAACCATCTTTTTCATCCAGATAGGTTGCAAAATCAAACACCTAAATTATATATTTTCACATTTGTTACGCTATTTATCGTATTCTGGGCAGCATCATTAATTGGTGACATTGTTTTAACAAACTTATCATTGAGTATGATTGTTCCACTGTCGCTATTGGTTCTTATGCTTGAATTACATTATCCGAAAAATGTTAAGGGTATTTCTTTACTTTCGCATTATGCACTCGGAGGTATATTCTCGATTTTCACGGTGTTCTTAGTGAGAAGTTATACGGGGTATGTTGATGTTCCCTTTTTAGGTGATTTACTGACTGCTTTTGTAGAAGAACTGTCAAAAATATTCATCGTGTTGATTATACTAAGTAGAATGCGTGTTAAACACGTGATGACGGGAATATTAATTGGTTTTGCAGTAGGTGCTGGGTTTAATGCATTCGAAAATTCTCAATATGGTGTTGTTACATTTTTCGAAGAATTTGATTTAAATGCCATGTACGATACATTATTTATCAGAAGTATCTATGACTTATTTGGTATTGGTCATCACTTCTGGACAGCAATTTTAGGTGGGACTCTTGTTATGGTTAGCTCGACAACATCCATTCGAGTTAAAGCATTATTTCATCCCCTATTTCTACAGACTTTTGTACTTGTAATGCTCATCCACGCATGTTTTAATTTTTCGAGTTATGTATCGATATGGTTGACTATCGTAATTGTGGTTATAAGTTTGGTCATCTTTATTAGATTCTATTCGATTGCATATCGGAGATATTACTTGAATGATACACTTCCTAAAGAATAAAACCAACAGAAGAGCGATTTGCTCTTTTTTTGTTGGAATGAAATAGAAAAAATAAAAACATTGGGTTATAATAAAACCATAATGTCGATACTGCAACTCTGATTGGCACCGAATAAAAGAAAGAAGGCGTGTCAGATGAAAAAAATCGTTCTGATCATCTTTTTGATGATTGTTTTAGCGTTGGTGGGGTGTTCAAAAGATCAAAAAGTAGAAGTCACCTTTGATACCAATGGCGGTTCAGCCATTGAAACGATCACATCACTCACCGACTTGTTAGCAGGTATTCCATCAACAGCACGCGCGGGTTATACATTTGATGGATGGTATACCGATGAAGACTTAACAGAATCCTTTGATCCATTAGATGAAAGGGATTCATGGGAATTAACAATCTATGCGAAGTGGATTGCTAATGCCAAAACCTATTCAGTTGAACATTATCAGGAGGAACTGAATGGTTCATTTACTTTAATCGATACCGATAACCTCGAAGGTGTTACTGATCAGGTTGTCACCTTGACAGCAAACACCTATGAAGGATTTACGTACCAAGCATCACATGCATTAGGGGTAGCAACGATGACACTACCTGCGACAGGTGATGCTGTATTAAAAGCGTATTATACGAGAAACACCTATATCGTTAACTTAAATGAAGCGGGGGGAACCCATGTCACGAATCCGCTGTTTAAGTACGGACAAACCATCGTCTTACCAGAAACAACACGTTTTGGATTCACATTCTTGGGATGGGGAACATATCCAACGACCATGCCTGCTGGGGATTTAAATTTGACGGCATTATGGGAAGAACTTGATCAATTTGTGGTTACCTTTGATTCTAAAGGTGGATCGACGGTTGATGCACAAACGATCTATGATGGATATCTCGCTACAGAACCAACCAGTCCAACACGCATAGGATATACATTCAATGGTTGGGTTATCTCAGGAGGTTCTTCAACCTATCTCTTTACAACACCTGTGACTGAAAATATGACCTTGGAAGCACGATGGACACCCATTCTTGTCAACTACACAACGCGTATTTATACAGAAGCACTTGATGGTTCATATGTGTTATCCAATACCGTCATCAACCAAGCATTAACAGAAAGTACTGCAACAGCTGCAATGCCTGATGTTTTAGGATTTACAGAACATACAACTCATCAAGATCGTATCATTGAAGGTACGGTTTTAGGTGATGGTTCATTGATACTCTCTCGTTATTATTCTCGAAACACGTATACGATTACATTTGAAGCAAACGCCAATCTTTCAATTCAATCGATTGTTGCGAAATATCAAGCCAATATCGTCGCACCGTCAAATCCAATTCGTAGTGGCTATGAATTTATGGGATGGTATCAAGATTCCGCATTAACAACACCTTATGTATTTACAACGATGCCAGCAGGTGGAACAACTGTTTATGCCAAGTGGCAAGGTCTACCAACAACACTCAATTTCAATAGTAATGGTGGAACAACAGTCACTTCAATCACTGCACCATTAGGCGATACCATCATCGAACCTGCATCACCAACCAAAGAAGGATTTAGTTTTGCTGGATGGTATGAAGATGTTGAACTCACTCAATCCTTTACAACATGGATTATGCCTGCGGGTGGTATGACACTTTATGCGAAGTGGAATGCTAATCTCTATACCATCACGTTTGAAGAAAATGGAGGTTCAACGGTAGCTGATATCATACAAGGATATCAAACTGCAGTAAGTGCTCCTCTATCCCCAACAAAGACAGATTATCTATTTGCTGGATGGTATCGTGATCTTGAACTTCAACAACCTTATACCTTTACAACGATGCCTTTAAACGGACTAACACTGTATGCAAAATGGATCACTGAAGAAGAAGGTATGAATCTAGGATATATCGCTACATTAGATCCATATACAGAAGTCCATGTTCAAGGTACGGTCTTCATGATGTCAATCGATCCTTATGTTGGATTCTATATCACAGATGGATACGCCAATATCTATGTCATGTATGACCAAGATCTTGTTGTTTTGGGATCATCCTATGAAATGGATGCTATCCTGATTCATCAAGATGGACTACCAAAACTTGCCTATGTCCAAAATGTTGAGCTGATTGTTCAAACCTATGATGTCATCACACCAACACCGATGACAATGAACCAGATGATCGCATTATCAAGCGAACAACCTTATGCACAATCGATTGAACTTACGGGTATATTGAAACAAGGTAACCTGGATAGCATACGCGATTTATTGACAGGTGAAGAAGTTTATTTAAGTAAGCAATTTATCCCAACATCCTATGCAGATGGTTATGATGATCATGTCACGATTAAGGGTGTTATTCATCGCTATCAGGGTTCTTGGATTCTTGGCGTTTATGAGATATCGATTACACCTCTAACATCGCTTGATCGCGCAGAAATGGTGAGAGATTACTTAGATGCTTCCTATCCGACAAGTTTTGAAGGTATGGATCCTTTCCCGTTCATCACCGATGATCCATGGGGATTCTCATCCATCAGTATGGCATTCGATAGTCTTGATGAACCCTATTATGATCTTGTCAATCAACGGTTTGTTGCGGTCACAGAAGTTATCGTGATGAACGTCAATGTTGATATGGATATTGATGGAATTATATACGATCATGCGCTATTATTTGACTTACAACCACGACTCTATCAAACCATTGATGATGTCATTGATGGTAGCGATTCAATGATATATAACCTTCATGGTACGATTGTGATGGCACATCCAGAATGGGGTATTTATGTCATTCAAGATTCGACAGGAGATCTTTATTTGCGAGGATCACTTGATCTAAACTATGGCGATGAAGTTGCAGTCACTATCACGCGTGTTTCACAATCCCATATGA
>CALKAH010000307.1 GCA_937983315.1 uncultured Acholeplasmataceae bacterium
TTGATTGTGTGTTGAGATACACCATTGTTAGAAGACTAGCTCCGATGGGAAACATGATTGATCCTGAAACAAGGGGTGGAAGAAACTTTAGAAGGTAACCTAGTGTTGCTTCTAGGATGCCCCAGATAGCCCCAAAGAAAAGCGTGGTTAATACGATGTTTTTGTTCATGTGTTCATGCTCCTTTCATTTGATTTAATCCTTGAAGTATCTTTTCAGGTGTGATCGGAAGTGACTTAATTCGCACACCTGTTGCATGATAAATCGCGTTTGCAATGGCTGCCGGTGGTGTATCAATACCAATTTCACCCACTGATTTTGCACCATAGGGTCCAGATTCTTCATAAGAATCGACGAAAACGGTCGTAAGTTTCTTGATATCTTTTGCACATGGAATGCGATAATTGACAAAACTATTGCTGATCAAATGTCCTTTTTTGGTGTATTTCACATCTTCAAATTTCGCCATACCAATGCCTTGAACAATTGCTCCTTCGATTTGTCCTTGCGCGAGTTTGATATTTAGTGGTGTTCCACAATCGACAACACTGACATAGTGGGTGATATCATATTCACCTGTTTGTAAATCGACTTCAACTTCACAAAGACCTGCCATAAATGGTGGAGGTGATTTATGACCCACATAACTCGCTGTTGCGGTGAGTTGTTTTTGCTCATGGCTATACGTGATTTGATTAGATAAATCTCGAAGAGAGAGTTCTTTTTCATCATCTTTAAATACGTGTCCATCAAAATCGATAACCTCAGGTTTTGATTCTAAGATACGGGCAGCTTCAATCATCAACATCTCTTTTAACTGATGAGCTGCTTTAAGTACAGCGTTCCCCGAGACATAGGTTGTTGATGATGCATAAGCACCTGTATCAAACGGTGTTAGATCTGTATCAGAGGAATACACAATAACTTTATCCACTGTTGTCAATAATGCTTCAGCAGCAATCTGGGCAAGAACTGTATCAGAACCTTGCCCGATATCAGTTGCTCCTACCATGAGATTATAGAAACCATCATCGTTGAGTTTAATCGTCGCAGCTCCCATATCGATATAGGGTATCCCACTACCTTGCATAGCAATCGCCATACCGACTGCTTTCACTTGATCTTCATTGATCTTCACTTTGGGATACGTGTGATTCCATCCAATCAAATCTAGCCCACGATCGATGCATTCATCAAGTTTACACGTATCCATGTTCATGGCTGTACCTTCAGTACCTTCACCCATAATCTTGAAGATCGGACTTGTTTCATGTTCTTTCATCATGTTCATCTGTCTTAAACGAATTGGATCCATATGAAGTTTATGGGCTAAGATATCAATCGCTGATTCTAATGCAAAGTTACCTTGAATAGCCCCGTATCCTCGAAATGCTCCTGCAGATACATGGTTGGTATAAACAACTTGTCCATCAAAGCGTACACTTTCAACTTTGTTATAAAGTGGTAGTACTTTCGATCCTGTCACCATAAAGACGGTGAGGGCATGTTCTCCATAAGCACCCGTATCGGATAAAACATGACAATCAATGGCTTTGATCCATCCATCTTTGGTTGCTCCCAATTTCATCTGAATGCGCATCGGATGTCGAGTATATGTGGATTCATAGACTTCTTTTCGTGTATACACCATCTTGGATGGTTTCTTGGTTCTCCAAGTCACCAGTGCTGCAAACATCTCACCGTGAAGTGCTTGTTTACCACCAAAACCACCACCAACACGAGGTTTAATGACTCTGATTTGACTGATGGGAATGCCTAATGTTTGACTTAAGATACGTCTGACGTGAAAGGGTGTCTGCGTTGATGAGTAAATCATCAAACGATTATGAATATCGAGTCTTGCATTGATTGCATGAGGTTCCATCATCGAATGAGCTTGAGCTTGTGTATAGAACACTTCATCAACGATGACATCACATGACTTGAATGTTTCATCCACATTATTGATATGCATCGCATAAGATGCGGCTATATTTCTTTTAGGTTCAAATCCAATAGGAAACATTTCACGTATTCCATCTTCAGGATGAAGGACGGAAGGATGATCAATGGCGTGTTCAAAATCTAAGACAGGTTCTAAGATTTCATAATCGACTTTAATGAGTGATAAAGCTTCTTCAGCTGTTTTTTCATCAACCGCTGCAACACATGCGACTTCATCACCGACATAACGCACATATTCATCGAGCACAAATTTGTCATGGGGTGAGGGTTCAGGATATCCTTGTCCAGCGCGTGTAAATGATATTCTGGGAACATCATGATGAGTTAGCACAAGTTCAACACCCTTCAATTGTCTTGCTTCTTCAACATGAATATGCTTGATTCGTGCAAATGCAAATGGACTTCTTAGTATTTTAATCACTAAAGAATCAGGTGCTGCTAAATCATCCGTGAATGCAGGTCGTCCCATCATAATTCCTTTTCCATCAATCGATGGAATCTTTTGATTCACGACTTTCATTGGGCACCTCCTAAATAGCGTTTAATCGCTAGAAATTGAGCTTGATATCCCGAACAGCGACACAAGTTCCCTACCACATAATGCTTGATTTCTTCATCGGTAGGATGTGGATTTTCTTTTTTTAATGCATAGATGGTGAGTGCTAAACCAGCATTACAAAATCCACATTGATCAGCACCTTCATCGCCGAAATAATGAGCAATCTTTTCAATCTCTTCAGGTATACCATCGACGGTTGTGACGTGTTTACCTTCAATGCTTGCGGTAAGAACTGAACACGATAAGACAGGCTTATCATTCAGTAGAACCGTACATACTCCACATGTTGAGGTCTCGCACCCACGCTTGACACTGACGAGATGATGTTTTCTCAAAGAATCAAGTAAAACTTCACTCGGTTCAATCTCATAGGTAACGTCGTGTTTGTTCAATATAAAATTAACTTTCATGAGACATAACCTCCTTGATCCCACGCATCACATACGTTTTTGCCAGCACTTCACGATATTCTTTTGTCCCACGATCATCATCTGCACATGGAATGGTCTTTAAAATACAATCTCCAATGGATGCAATCAATTGATCATCTTTTTGACTTGCATGGTTGTACATATCCATCGCATCGATGGCTAAGATCGGTTTTGCGGGTCTGGAACCTATCGCAATCTTCATCTTTCCATCATCAAAACATGCAACATTCAAGATCGCAAAATCGAGCATCGTATTCGATACTTTCTTAAAATAGCCTTTTCCCTTTGTTTTCTTGATGATGATATGGGTCAAGATGGCATGATGTTTTTCCTTTTGTTCTAAAAAGGCATGAAGACTCATGACTTCTTCAGGATAAAACTTGAGTGTCACGGGCAAGCATAGCATCGCTGTGATCAAATCAGAAAAAGGATACTTCCCGATAATTGATCCTCCTAGCGTTGCTACATTCCTAAAGCCAACTCCAACAATCGATCCTATCGCCTGCGATAAGAAACCATTGCCAATGGATTGAATCGATGGATGGACTTCAATGTCTCTTAATGTCGTTTGAGCACCTATCTCAATTTCATCGTGGCGATCAATGATGTGATTGAGTGAAAGGTTTGATAAATCAATCATCGTATCGATTTGACGTTTGGTGTATTTCATCCATACACCTCCACCTAAAATCGTGTTGTATTTGGACCTACTGAGGATAAGATAAGCTTCCTCAAGTGAGTGTGGTTTAACATATTGTTTAATCTCCATGGTTCAATCCTCCCTTAAAATCTTTTGGAAATCAGATAATGTATCAATATCATCTAAGATGTGTTGGTCCATCACATCAATCGTTTCAAAATCAAAACGGTTTCGAAAGGCTTTGAGTGATGAATCATCGGGTTCATCAAGGAGCTTCTGTTTCAGTGATTGATCCATCCACATCGGATGCCCTCGTCGATGTTGAAAACGAGGAACCCTGATTGTTTTTGTACCTTGGAGAAGTGCTTGATACGTATCTTTTTGGACAAACGGGCAATCTCCTGGCAAAATAAAAAAGTCCTCGTCAGTGACGAAAACTCCGACTTTGATCGATGATAACATACCCTTTGCATAGTTCGCATGATAAATACAATGAACGGTTGAATCATGAGCTATACGTTGTTCAATTTCAGATGCATAATGTCCCGTAACGACATAGATTTGGCTTACAAATGGTTTCATCCCTTTAATCGCATGTTCAAGGAGAGAAACCCCATGGATTTCAAAAAGCATTTTATTTGCTTGTGCTCTGCTGGAAAAACCGGCGGCTAAAATAATACCTTGTGCCATCTTATAAGCCCCTTTGTTGTGGCATAGAAAGCAAAAAATAAGGATTTATGTCATGAGATGGAGATGTTTATGCATCAAAATGATGGTGTTCTTTCTTATAGCATAGCACTATTTATGAAAATAAACAACACTTTATTCAAAGTGCTGTTTCTAAATGAACACATTGAACACAGGTATACTAGGCCTTTAAATAGATCGAGTATGGTATGATATGAATATAAACAAGGATTGATTTGCCTATAAAGGAGTGATCTTATGCGCTTTGATGCACACGGGGATATTCTATCCGATATTTACCAAGAGGTTCAACAAGGAAATAAGGATGTATTTAGAAAGAAACATTACGAGAATTATGTAAAAGGCGGTATTACTCACAGCATATTTGTGAACTGGACAGATCCCAATAAACAAACCAAAGATGATTTTAATCGTATCTTTGATGTTGCCATTGAGGAACTTAAAAATTCACAAGATATTGTCACCATCTGTCGTTCATATGGAGATTTACTCAAGTCTCGTCAAGAGAATAAATTCGGTGTCTTTTTAGGTATTGAAGGGATCAAGTATTTAGAACAACCCGAAGATATCATCAAACTCTATGATCGTGGTATCCGTCATATCGGATTAACTTGGAATGAAGAAAATGATTACGCGACTGGTCTCGATGGACTTGAGCATGGTTTGAAAGAAAAAGGTATAAAACTCTTGCAGATAGCTCAAAAGAAGGGCATAATCATCGATCTTGCTCACGCTAGCCCTAAAACATTTGATGATGTCTTTAAGTATACGACAGGTCCACTCGTTGTCACACATGGTAATGCAAAAGCACTATGTGACCATAGAAGAAATTACACCGATGAGCAACTTATGCAAATCAAGGCACGAAAAGGTGTAATTGGTGTCTGTGCAGTTCCCTATTTTATTTCGAGTCATCCTGAACAACAAACCGTTCAATATCTCGCAAAACACGTCGATTACATCGTCAAAAAAATCGGGATCGATCATGTGGGTATGGGACTTGATGTCTTTTACTACCTTACACCCGGTAAAACATCAACGGGTGTTAAAGGATTAGAAACACTTGCAGATGCAGATAACCTCTTTTACGAACTTGCAAGATTGGGTTATAAAGAAAACGATTTAAGAAAAATCGCGTATCAAAATTTTGACCGCGTCTTGAAGACAGTTCTGAAATAATTCATCTGATCAACATCAAAAAATCAACCGCTGGGTTGATTTTTCTTTTGTTCTAAATCGAATAAAGTTTAGTGTCTGTGATGACTTGAACTTGAATGCCCTGATGATTCATGAAACATAACATCAATCATCAATGCTAATGCGACATAAAAAGCTTCCTTTTCATCATCACGAATCGTGATCTGATACGTATCTCCCCATGTCAACCATTCTTTATGAATGCTCATGACTTCTGTTCCACTCTTTAAGACTTGAAAGTCACGTTGGAACACTTGACCCACGATTTCCATCATGCCATAGGTGCTATCAATCGTCATTTTCCCACCAAAAAACGTAAAATTCTTCTTGATTGTCGCAAGCACTTCTCCTTCAGGATTTGAAAGTGTGTACTCAGGTAAAAACCGAAACAGCTTACGTTCTAAGTGATAGATGAGTTCTTCACCCTTATACATATTCATCTTGTTGTGAATAGAAAACACTTTTGCTTCAATGTAATACACGATATTTTGATTCTGATCAAAAACGTTGTATTTACCTCCAAACGTAAAGACTTTCTGCTTTAAATAGAATTGCTTCATTGTATCCTCCCCATGTATCTATCTGAAATCATTATAACAAAAAGCAAAGATCGGAAGAGCACACGTCTGACCTCCAGTCACCGAATACGATCTCGTAT
>CALKAH010000308.1 GCA_937983315.1 uncultured Acholeplasmataceae bacterium
TAATCGATTAACGACACCCTTGCATCAAGCAGCTTCCACCATCACGTTATTCAGCGAACAACAGTATCCAGTGACGCAAATCGTTGAAGAACACGTGATTCCTAAGGGGTGATTGTATGGCATTAAGACGTATTGGTGATATTTTACTTGAAGCAAAAGTCATCACCGAAGCACAACTGAAAGATGCACTCTCCAAACAAGAAAAATCAGAACGTCTTGGCGAGACATTAGCTCGCCTTGAATACGCATCTGAGATGCAGATTTTAAAAGCGTTAGAGGATTCAACAGGTGTACAACGTGTTGCACTTGCGAATTTTACGATTGATGAAAATGTTTTAGCACTTGTTGATGAAACATTTTGTCGAAGACATAACATCATTCCTCTTCGTATTGAAGGAAAAAATTTACTGTTTGCAACCTCTGATCCACTCGATTTTGTGGTGACTGAAGAACTTCGCATTTTAACAGGATATCGCCCCAAAGCATTTTCAGCACCTCGTAATGAAATCATTAGTCAAATCGAAAAATATTATGGATTCACACGTACCCTTGAAGCTTTAGGTGCTAAACAATCCATATCAAAGGAAGAAGAATTTGAAGAAGACGAAGATGATGATACACCGATGGTCAAATTGGTGAACCAGATTCTCACATCGGCTGTCTTTCAGCGTGCGAGCGATATTCACATTGACCCTCTCGATGATAAAATCTTGGTTAGATACCGCGTGGATGGTGTGCTTGATATTGTTAAAGAATTCCCCATTAAGATTCACCATCAAATGATTTCACGTATCAAAGTGATGTCCGGCATGGACATCACCGAAACACGTATACCACAAGATGGTCGTATTCAAACCGCGATTCAACAAAAAAATATCGACCTGCGTATCTCTACGTTACCCACTGTACGCGGTGAAAAAGTGGTCATGCGTGTCCTTGACCTTTCGGGTTCAATGAATAAGATTTCAGCACTTGGATTTACTGAAAAAGAAGAACGTCTTGTTCGTCAAATGATCGATCGTCCCAATGGTATCGTCTTGGTCAGTGGTCCTACAGGATCTGGTAAAACGACAACGCTATATGCATGCCTTGAAGAACTGAATAAACCTGGAGTCAATATCGTCACCGTTGAAGACCCCGTTGAAATCAAGATGCGTGGTGTTAATCAGGTTCAAGTTCAACCCGATGTTGAATTGACGTTTGCTAAAGCACTTAGATCCATTTTACGTCAAGATCCGAATATCATCATGGTTGGTGAAATACGTGACGTAGAAACCGCAGAAATTGCAATTCGTGCGTCATTAACCGGTCACTTAGTCCTTTCAACCATTCATACTAATGACGCAGTCAAAACCGTGACTCGTCTTCTCGATATGGATATCGAACCCTTCTTAATCGCATCCTCTTTATCAGGCATTATTTCACAACGTCTGGTAAGATGTCTCTGTCCAGAATGTAGTTATGAAGATGAACCATCACCTTCTGAAGTTGTCATGTTCAAAAAGTATGGTATGACGATTGACAAAGTCAAGCGTGCACGAGGTTGTACGTCGTGTAACTTTAAAGGATATGCCGGACGTGTCGGTATATTTGAAGTGCTACCGATCACTAAAAATTTTCAACGACTCATTGCAGAAAATGCGAACGTCATTGATTTAACAAAACAAGCACGTAATGAAGGCATGATGACTATTCTAGAATCAGGTTTACAAAAGATTAAAAAAGGTGTTACAACCCTCGAGGAAGTCTTGAAAGTCGCCAGCGAATTGGAGTGATGGACGATGGATTTACGCAACTATAAATATCTCGCTACCAATGCTGATGGAAAGACTGTCAGAGGTACGATTGAAGCACTTAATCGTAACGTGGTCGTGAAGTATTTGCAGTCAAAAAACTATAATATTCAAAACATCACCGAATATAATAATCTTTTAACACGACTTGACAAGATCACCTTCGGTCGGTTGATGAATCCCAAACAATTGATTTTCTTTTTGAAACAATTGGGCAGCCTATTAAATGCTGGTGTGAAGTTAATTTCTGCGTTAGAACTTTTATCCTTACAACAAGAAAACAGAAATCAACGTAAACTTTACTTTGAACTCTATCAGCAAATTAATAATGGTTTATCCTTTTCAAAAGCACTCTCCAAACGACCCAAAGATTTCCCAAGTTTACTCGTTCAAATGGTTGAAGTTGGTGAATTATCAGGTGATTTAGGTCCAACCGTCGTTAAGATGGCTGAGTATTATGAATCTCAGATGAAGGTAAGTGCAGAAATCAAAGGTGCATTACGCATGCCACTCATTTACTTAACTGCTGCGATTTTGATTTCTGTTGGGATGTTACTTTTCGTATTCCCCAACATTACGGGATTATTCCAATCCTTTGAAGGTGCAGAACTCCCAGGAATCACACAGATGTTTTTAAATGTTGGTGAATTTTTAAAACAGTATGCACTGATCATCTTTGGTAGTGTCTTCATACTCATTGTAGCGTTTATGATGCTTAATAAATACGTAGAAAAAGTGCACTATGGTTTAACCGTCATGGCACTGAATGCTCCCATTTTTGGTAGTTTAATTCAAATGAATAATCAGATCATGATCGCCAATGCGTTAACACAAATGTTATCCAATGGTGTGAACTCCATGAAAGCCTTACAAACCGTTCGCGGGATACTTTCTAATGTCATCTATAAAGAATTGATGGCTAAAACATTAAAGTATATTGAAGATGGGAAACCCTTCTCAAGAGCTTTTGAGGAAAGTAAATACATCGATCCTATTATGGCTCGTATGATATCAACCGGTGAGAAGACAGGCAATATTCCAAAACTGATGGAAAACCTCTCTCATTACTATAATGGCATTACAGAATTGCGTGTTCAACAACTCAAAAACTCCATTCAACCGATCCTTTTAATCATCGTCTACGCGATTGTAGGTGTGTTGATTCTCGCGATTATGTTACCGATGCTTTCATTAGGCTCACAAATCTAGTTAGATCGGAAGAGCACACGTCTGAACTCCAGTCACCGAATACGATCT
>CALKAH010000309.1 GCA_937983315.1 uncultured Acholeplasmataceae bacterium
ACCACCGAGATCTACACTCTTTCCCTACACGACGCTCTTCCGATCTTTTTATGCGTTAGGTTTTGGTGATCCCATTGCAGTCTCATCGATTCATGGAATTGGGATTGGTGATTTACTCGATCGTGTGATGGAACATTTCACCGATGAGGATATCAGTTATGATGATACAGTCGTTCAATTTTGTATTGTGGGTCGTCCCAATGTTGGAAAATCTTCACTCACCAATGCCATTTTAGGCGAAGAACGCGTTATCGTTTCTGAAATACCAGGAACAACCACGGATGCGATCGATACACGATTTAAAAAAGATCGTAAGGAATATGTCGTTATCGACACTGCAGGGATTAAAAAGCGCGGGAAAGTCTATGAATCAACCGATAAGTATTCGGTACTTCGTGCTTTATCGGCACTTGAGAGAAGCGATATCGCACTTCTTGTCATCGATGGAGAAGAAGGGATTATCGAACAGGATAAACATGTCGCTGGATATATTACCGAAGCGAATAAGGCATGTGTCATTGTTGTCAATAAATGGGATGCTGTTGAAAAAGATGATAAGACCATGAAGAAGATGGAAGAAAAGATCAGAGATGAATTCCAATTTCTGACCTATGCACCGATTGTCTTCGTTTCAGCTAAACATCAACAGCGTATTCATACACTCTTCCCAGCAATCAACCTCGCCTATGAAAACTATCAAAAGACCGTTCAAACAAGCGTGATCAATGATCTGATTCAAGATGCGGTTGCTATGAATCCAACACCGATTCATAATCAAGGAAAAGCATCGTTTAGTTATGCGACGCAGGTTGCGATTAAACCACCTACATTTGTCATCTATGTGAACAATCCAGATTATGTTCACTTTTCCTATGAACGTTATTTGAATAACCAGATTAGAAATGCCATTGATTTTACCGGAACACCCATCAAACTCATCCTCAGAAAGAAGGTTTGACATGCGAATCAGTATCATCGGTGGTGGTGCCTGGGGTGCCACACTTGGACAAGTTTTAATCGATAATGGACATCAAGTCTTGATTTATGATGTCAATAGCGATGCTGTTGACAAAATCAACATGAAGATCCATCCCTTTTTTGGTCATTCATTACCTGAAGACATTCAAGCAACAACGAATCTCATTGATGTTGTTGATTTTTCGACATACTTTGTCTTATCGGTTCCAACCAAATTTATCCGATCAGCACTTAAGAGTATCAACCCACATCTAAAAAAACCATCCGTCTTCATCAATGTTTCAAAAGGGATTGAACCCGATACCTTAAAGCGTGTTTCTGAGATCGTTGAAGAAGAGATTGATGCGAAACACCTAAGAGGCTTTGTTGTCTTAACAGGGCCATCTCACGCTGAAGAAGTGATTGAAAGAAAACTCACATTACTCACCAGTTCTTCAAAAGATGATGACCTCGCCAAAGAGATTCAGTACATTTTTGCGAATGATAAATATCTACGGATCTATACCTCTTCAGATCTGATCGGTTGTGAAGTCGGTGGTGCAGTCAAAAATGCGATTGCTGTGATCAGTGGGGCATGCACCGGTTTAGGATTAGGTGAAAATGCGCGTGCAGCTGTGATTACACGCGGGATTGTTGAGATTGTAAGAGTCGTTGAAATGATGGGTGGAAAAAAAGAAACCGCATTTGGACTCACTGGGATTGGTGATTTGATCGTCACCGCATCCTCAGAAAACTCACGTAACTTTAAAGCAGGTCGTAAGATTGGATTAGGTATGAAACTTGATCAAGTTTATGCGACAGAAGCACAAACGATTGAAGGTATTAGAACCATTGAAGCGATGCATCAATTATCGTTATTAAGAGGTGTTGAGCTACCGATGATCAATGTTGCCTATGCCATTATATTTGAAGGCTTATCCGCTGAAGAAGGTTTACAACGTTTATTATCACGCGATTTAAAAAGTGAAGATTTCTAAATTCATTAAGGGGGGGATATCTGATGAATAAAGATACATTTAAAAAAACAAAGACCTATCGCGCGTTCATGAATCACATCATGATCCTTATGAGTGTGGGTCTTTTTTTCGTGTTTATTCTGATCTATGGACTTACAACCGATGATTTTCTTTCAATCTTTATCGGTGTGTTATTTATCGTGATGATGATAGGATTTTTTGTTCCACCACTCTATCATATCTATGACATCTCAAAAAGATTCGAGACATTTCAATCCTTTCATGGTCAAGTTGTCAATGTTGAATCATCGTATCATCAACATTGGCCAGTTCGTTTAATCATTCAATTTCGTGATGAAAGAGGTGTCGAAAGACGAATGAGAACGCATGCTGTGGTCTATACGACCTATCTTTCTGATTATCTTGAAAAAGAAGTTCACGTTTATTTTTCCGAGAGTTATCCTTATGTTATCTTTGATGACCCATCGGTCATTTCGAAATCAAAAATCGATTGATTAGGGGATAAAATAGAAGCAATGATGAAACAAATTGCTTCATAAAGCCATTTATTTTGAAGAAAAGTGGCTAATAAGGTTGATAAAGCCATCGTTATTTGATACAATGTAATCACTTTAAGGAGGATATCAAATGAATAAGACAGAATTAATCGCAGTCATCGCTAACCGTGCACAGGTGACACAAAAAGTTGCTGAAGATGTATTAGAAGCATTCACAAGCACCGTATCTGAAACACTAGGAAGACGTGGAGAAAAAGTTGTCGTAACAGGATTTGGTACATTTGAAGTCAGAAACCGCGTGAAGAGAACAGGCAAAAATCCAAGAACTGGCGAATTAATCACCGTTCCTGAACAAAAATCACCCGCATTCCGCGCTGGTAAATTATTAAAAGAAGCTGTTAAGTAATCGATGAAAACACTTTGAGATGATCAAAGTGTTTTTTTCTTACTTGACAAACCCTTCATACTCATGTAAAAAGAGGATGAGAGGTCAATAGATGAAAAAATGTCTCATGTTGATGATCATGATGGTAAGTTTGCTCATGCTATCAAGCTGTGCAACACAAGAGATGATCGATCGTTCATTCACCTATTTCAATGAGGATGGAAAGTATTATGTCGAAGTCAATGTTTTAGAACTTGATGACGATCAATCCATACTCACCGTAACCGTGAAGTGGACGCCTACACGCCCCATCCAGTACACATTATCGACATCTGCTTATGGAAAAGCAGGTCTTTTATCTGTTGAAATTGAGCGACAAGGATTTCATCTTTATTCAAGTGATGATGTCACTTTACCTGAGGAAACCTATGTGATCAATCTAGAAATCAATGAAAAGATATCGAGAAATATCTTGTTTTCAATCTATCCATTCACCATGGATGAAGCTGTGCTCTTTCCATCTGGTTTCTATGTCTTATCGCTTTACAACAGGGGAGTCCTTGTCATTCAAACAACGATTTCTGTTTTTATCAATCAACAAGATGCTTATGAATTATCCATCATCACCTAAATATAAGCTAACAATCAAGCACTTATGAAATAAGTGGACGAAATCATGATCACAACCTTATCCCCATTTAAGCCCTTTAATAAGCCATTTATCCACAAAAGATGTGGAAAAAACTTGGCAAATCACATGGTAAAATGATAGTGTAAGGTGGTGTTATGAGATGAGTATCTTCATGAAAGCCGCAGAAAATGATCTCGAATTTGTTAAACTCAATATGTCACATATCGACATGGTCGATGAAAAAAAGAAAAGTTTATTACACTATGCTGTTTTAGGTTCAGCAATGGATGTTATTCATTATCTTTTAGATATGGATATCAATATTAATCTTGCTGATGATCATGGTGAAACAGCATTATTTGATTGTGCAAGAAAGGCCAAACTCGATATCGCGAAACTTCTTATGAATAAATTCGCATCCGTGAACGTCGAAAACCGAGTTGGAGAACTTCCCATTCATCTTGCAGCATTTAAGGGCGATATGGATATGATCAAGTTACTGATTGAATCTGGTTCATATCTCAATAAAAAGACACAAGAAGATAAGCTTCCTGTTCATTATGCGATTGCAGGTGGACGCGCTGATGTGATTCCTTTCTTACTGAAAGAAGGTAAACAAAACTGGTTCATTCGCGATACCTATGGAAACTCACTCCTTCATCATGCTGCGAAAACCTCGAATGTTCAGATTATTGACATGCTTCTGAATCAAAACTTAGATCCCAATGCATTAAATTCACAATTTGAAACGCCTATCTTTAATGCGGTACGTTTTGGTACGATCGAAACCATTCGCTTATTACTCACTGCAGATGCTTATATCGATATTCATAACCGTCGTTATGAAACACCGATTGATACAGCGATGATTTTTGATAAACAAGATGTCTTGAAATACCTTCAAGAGTATATGATTACCCCTAAATATGAACGACTCGTTCAAAAACAAGCTTTATCGATTGCTGTGCTTAACAGAGATCATGTCTATTTACGTAAACTCATCGAACGTGATACACCGATGAAGAAAGACCGGTTACAAAAGAGATCGGAAGAGCACACGTCTGAACTCCAGTCACCGAATACGATCT
>CALKAH010000310.1 GCA_937983315.1 uncultured Acholeplasmataceae bacterium
GATACCGATATTTAAAGAAAGAAGGGATGGCATGTTTGAACTTAAAGCCCCCTATACACCTAAAGGTGATCAGATTAAAGCGATTGAAGAACTGAAACATAACTTCCATCGTGGAATCAAAGAGCAAGTCCTCTTAGGTGCAACCGGTACAGGAAAAACATATACCATTGCCAACATCATTCAATCCTTACAAAAGAAAACGCTAATCCTCGCTCCCAATAAGACCTTAGCCGGTCAACTCTACGGCGAGTTAAAGGCGTTTTTTCCCCATAATCGTGTCGAATACTTCATTTCGTATTATGACTATTATCAACCTGAAGCTTATGTCGTATCGACAGATACCTATATTGAAAAAGATTCATCGATCAACGATGAAATCGATGAAATGCGTCATGCAGCAACATCCTCACTCTTAGAACGTGATGATGTTATTGTTGTTGCATCTGTCTCCTGTATTTATGGGATTGGTGATCCTGAAGACTACAAGAATTCGATGCTTGTTGTTCGTGTCGGAGATGACTATGGACGTGATCGTTTGATCAATAAATTAGTCGAATTAACCTATCAACGAAATGATATTGATTTTCATCGTGGAACATTCCGCGTCAGAGGTGACTCGGTTGAAGTCATTCCTGCTTATGAGCGTGCACAAGGTATTCGCATCTCATTTTTTGGTGATGAAGTTGAATCGATCAAACAATTCGATGTGTTAACAGGACAACCCATCGAAGCATTAAATACGATTACAATCTTTCCTGCAACACACTTTATGACGAATAAAGATAAACTTCAAGAATCAATCAGACGCATCAAAAATGAACTTCAAGAACAAATCGCATATTTCAAAGGTCAAAATCTCCTCTTAGAAGCTCAACGAATTGAACAACGGACAAAATACGACATGGAAATGCTTGAAGAGATTGGTATGTGTAGTGGCATTGAAAACTATTCCAGACATCTTTCACTTCGTGAAGCAGGCGAAACACCAGCGACACTCATCGATTTTTTTGGTGATGATTTCTTGATGATTATCGATGAATCACACGTCACAATTCCACAAGTGAGAGGTATGTACAATGGAGACCGTTCACGGAAGATGACACTTGTCAATTATGGCTTTAGACTTCCTTCAGCTTTAGATAATCGTCCATTACAGTTTAGTGAATTTGAACAAAAGATTGATAAGATGATCTACCTTTCAGCAACCCCAGGTGCTTATGAACTCGAGAAAGGTATTCCTGTGGTTGAACAAATCATTCGTCCAACATACCTGTTGGATCCCGAAATTGAAGTTCGACCAACCAAAGGACAGATGGATGATCTCTATTTTGAGATCAAAAAGCGAGTACAAGCTGGTGAACGTGTGCTTGTTACAACACTCACCATTCGTATGTCTGAAGACTTAACGGCTTATTTCAAGCAACTGGGTCTTAAGGTCGCCTATCTCCACTCTGAGATTAAATCACTTGAACGTATTACCATTTTAAGAGACCTACGTTTAGGAAAATATGACTGTTTGATCGGCATTAATTTATTAAGAGAAGGACTCGATTTACCCGAAGTATCGTTGGTTGCCATCTTAGATGCTGATAAACAAGGCTTCTTGAGAAGTGAACGAAGTTTAATCCAAACGATTGGTCGAGCAGCACGTAATATCCATGGTAAAGTCATCATGTATGCAGATGCGATGTCAGATGCGATGGACTACGCGATCAAAGAAACCAACCGTAGAAGGGCAATGCAACTTGCATTTAATGAACAGAATGATGTCATGCCTGTGTCGATTCAAAAAGATATTCGAGAAAACATCAGCATTCGTGAAGAACTCATCGATGAACCCAAAGACTATACAAAGATGACGAAGAAAGATCGCGAAAAGATGATCAAAGACTTCGAATCTCAAATGAAACAAGCTGCCAAGAACCTAGACTTTGAAAAGGCAGCTGAACTGAGAGATCTTATCTTTGAACTTAAGGCGGAAGAATAAGATGACATCACGCTTAACAATACAAGAACTCATTCAAAAAGATTATGAGCGGAAGGTGAAAACCTTCCTCTCTTTACCTCTAGAAGGTAAGGATGTCATGGTTGGTGATTCGATGATTGCCTATCTCAATCTCCATCACTATCAGATGGATGATTGGATCAATCAAGGGATTGCAGGTGATACGACTACAGGTGTATTGAAACGACTAGATGCCATCACGAGGTTAAAACCTAAACGCGTCATTGTGAGTATTGGATCCAACGATCTCGTCTTGACACAACATACACCCGAAATGATCATCTCAAATATGAAGACGATTCTAGAAATACTGGGTCAGTCATCTTTAGTTTATCTATGTCTCATTACTCCTGTTAATCCCATCATGAAAGATGCAAATCATGCATACATAGCTGGTCGAACCAACAAAGAGATTAACGTGCTCAATCAATATCTAAAAGAGAGATTCATGGATCGCATCATCGATGTTCATACACCGCTTGTTGATGAACAGGGTTTACTCAATGAAAGACTTTCGAAAGATGGCATTCATCTCAATCATGAAGGTTACCATCTTTTTCTAAAAAGTATAAAAAACAGGTTGAGATAAATGCTTAACCATGGTATCATAGAGCCATCGTCAATCGGTGGAGGGTAATATGAAACTTGATGTTTTAGCACAACGTTTTAACATGTCTATGGAACAAGGAGTCCCTGTTTCAACAGTGAATGGATACCGTGTTCAGGTAATCAATTTTTATGTCGACGCATTCGTCAAAGTACCCATGATGTGTTTTGTTTTCGAACATACCTTGAGTAAAGATCAAATCAAATCGATTCAAAAAGCGGTGGGGATGACAGCGATTCGTATCGAATCTGTTGTATTGAATAACAATGCAGTGATCATTCCATTCAAAAGAGGGACAAAACCTTCTGAGAAGCACGATGAATACATGCGTAAAGTGACTCAAGCTTTTCATGATCTTGGATTAAGAGACTTATCTCATTGTCCATTTTGTGGCAAAGAAGATACAGACTCAACACGCGTGATCAAAGGTGTGATTGTTCCAGTTCATGATGCATGCGCCAAAGAACTGTATCAACAAATCACGTCTCACGTTGAAGAACTAGAGAAGTCCAACAAGGGTATGGGGAAGAGCATTGTTTTCGCAATAGGTGGTGCAGTCGTTGGTGCGATTCCGACACTGATTTCCATTATTTTCTTTCAATATATGCTCGCCATTTTATACGCACTCATTCCATTAGCATCCTTTTACGGATATAAGTATGGTGGAGCTCCGAAGAAATCCTATGTTCCTATCATGATTTCTGTGATCTCTTTATTGATTGTTGTTGTCATGATGGTTTGGTTATATGGATCGATTGCGGCTGTAGAAGGATTTACATTCAGTGAAGCGATGGAAATCCAAGAATTTAGTGCAAGTTTCTTCTCGGATTTATTCACAAGCGTGCTCTTCTTAGCGATTGGTGTTTTTATTTCATGGAAACAAATGTATAAACAAACAACCGCTGCGATTAAAAAAGACTATCAAGGATTGAAGTAAGCGAAGACCACACTGTGGTCTTTCTTTTTAGCCTTTTTCCTTCTGTTAAGTATCGTTTATGGTAAGATAGTTTATGGAGTTGATGTCAATGAATGCACAAACCCATTATCTTGCGGGTTTATCCAATTATATTCTGAATACAAAACGTAAAAACATCATGGTTGCGATTGAGCATTTCACACAAGCAGTTGCTTTTGGTCATGCAGATGCACACTATTTTTTAGGCCGCTTTTATGGACTAGGTGATGGGATATCAATCGATTTCAATCAAGCGATGGATCATTATCACAAAGGATTAGCCTTAGGTTCAGCCAAATGTGGATATGCATTAGGATTGATGTATCACAGCGGCATGGGTGTTGATAAAGATGATGATATTGCCAACGACTATTTTCAAACCCATTATCAAATGCTACTCGCAGAAGCTGAAAAACAAGATATTGTCAGTATGCATATTTTAGGAACCTATTATTACTACGGCTTTCATGTC
This sequence comes from uncultured Acholeplasmataceae bacterium, assembly GCA_937983315.1. Classification (GTDB taxonomy): domain Bacteria; phylum Bacillota_I; class Bacilli_A; order Acholeplasmatales; family Acholeplasmataceae; genus Peloplasma. Next base: position 4,040 of record CALKAH010000310.1, read on the forward strand.
CAACGCTATATTTTTCAAGCGATGTCTTGGTTTATCCAAGCAGCAGATCGCGGATACAGTGATTCACAATATATGCTAGGGATGATCTATGAAACGATCGGTCATGAAGAAAATGAAAAAGAGAAATCTGATCATTATTACAAGTTAGCAGCCGATCAAGACCATCCGTATGCGCTCTACGCATTAGGTATCAATGCACTAGAAGAAGAACGATATCATGATGCTGTGTTTTATCTTGAACGTGCCGCTAATCAACAATATGGGTTAGCAGCATTTACGCTTGCGATGTACTACCACGAAAAAGAACCTAAATATCCAACAAAAGCATTTGAATGGTTTATGGTTGCTGCAAAACAACAACACACAGAAGCTGAATATTATGTCGGACTTTACTATCAAAATGGTAAGGGAATCCCTCAAAATATCGATCAAGCTGTCTATTGGTATGAAAAAGCAGCGATGAAAAACAATAAGAATGCTCTCTATCATTTAGCGATGATTTTAATCAAACAGGAACAAAAAGACTATGTGATGATTGCCAAACTCCTTGAACGTGCGGCTAAACTCGACCATCCCAATGCACAATATAATCTAGCTGTGATGTATCAAAAAGGTGATGGTGTTGAAAAAGATATGCAAAAAGCACTCTTTTGGTATGAAAAAGCTGCAGAAGCCAATTTAGCCATTGCACAGTACAATTTAGGCATGCTCTATTTTGAAGGTGCAGTTGTGCCAAAAGATGAGAAAAAAGCTAAAGAACTATGGCAGAAAGCAGCCAATCAAGGTTTAGAAGCTGCAGTGAAGTTGATGTATTCCATCAACAATTACGAGAAATTACAGAAATCATCATGGCAATCTTAAAATATAGTTATTTAGTCAGTGGACTTATGTTGTATATCGGTATCAATATCATCAGTTATACATCGCCTGCATTTGAAGGTGATCTGATGTTGAAAATCATGTATTCAACCATCTCATTGATCTTACTTATCTTGGATTATCTCGTGATCCTTAAAACAGAGATGATCATGAAAAAGCCGTTTAAACAATTTTCAACATATACTAAGATCATGCTTTATGTGGGGATTATCGTGATACCCCTCATCAGTTTATATTATGGTTCATAAATCAAAAGGCGAATCCTTGATAGGATCCGCCTTTATTTGACTATTTCTTTGCTGCAAGTTTGATAATTTCAATAAAGATTTTAA
>CALKAH010000311.1 GCA_937983315.1 uncultured Acholeplasmataceae bacterium
AAGCTGAAGCCATTGTCACCCTACAACTCTATCGGTTGTCCAATACCGATATCATTGCTCTTGAACAAGAATCTGTCAGTCTATCTGAGCGCATCAAAGAACTTGAACATATCTTGAGTTCTGAACAAGCACTTCGCCGTGTGATCAAGCGTGAATTGACTGAAATGGTTGACCTATTAGGTGAACCACGTAAAACTGAAATTGAAGCTGAAATCGAAAATATCAAGATCGATCAAAAAGATCTCATAACCGATGAGAAAGTCATGATTGGTATAACCAAAGATGGCTATATCAAACGGGCATCAACACGTTCTTATCAAGCATCACAAAGCTGTGGCTTGAAAGAAAATGATGCACTCATGTTTGAAGTTGAATTGAATACACTGGATACCCTCCTCATTTTCACCAATCTTGGCAATTACATCTACCTTCCCGTCTATAAGATTGATGAGCAAAAATGGAAAGATTTAGGTATTTTCATCAACAACATCACACCCATTGAAAAGAACGAACGTTTGGTGAGAGTCATTCCTGTTTCTAACTTCAAAGAAGAGATTAATCTTTTAATCGCAACCAAAGAAGGCATGATGAAACAAGCGAAGCTTTCTGACTTTGAGGTCTCTCGCTACAACAAATCTGTGAAATGCATGAAATTATCAGATACTGATGAAGTTATCAGTGTCGATATCCATGAAAAATCGAACATCTTATCTGTCTCTAAAAAAGGGTATGCCCTTCGTTTTAAAACGGAAGAACTTCCACTTTATGGCTTACAAGCTGGTGGTGTCAAGAGTATGTCACTTCAAGATGGTGATGAGGTTGCTGGAGCAATCTATGTCAAACCGAGTGATGATTTTATCATCTTAACCAACCGTGGACATGTCATTAAAGATGTCGTTGAAGAACTCCCAATTTATAATCGTAACCGACGTGGCATTTTAATCATCGAACATCAAAAGGCAAATCCGCATCTTGCCGTATCGATTGCTCGACTTTCGCGTATGCAACAAAAAGAAAATGTCAGTACACGTATCTTAACGGATAAAGGTTCCTTGATGCTTACAGTGAATGACTTAAAGTATACAGGTAACAAGTTCGGTAAAAAACTTTTCGATGAGGTCGATCTTGGTCAAGGATACACCATTGAAATCTTTGATGCAAAAGAAGAAAAAGATGAACCCAAAATCGAAAAAGTGACGAAGAAAAAAGTTGAGAAGATTGAAAAGATCGAAACGATTGATATCGTCAAAGAAGAAGTTATTGAACTTAAGGATAAAAAAATTCATCTGAATAGACTTGATTTATTCGATGAGGACGAATAGGAGAATACAATGAAACTTAGCATTCAAGGTCAAACAAAAACCTATGACCGCCCCCAAGTGCTTTTAGATGTGGCACGCGAATTGGGACTAAAAAACATCTTAGCAGCAACCAGATCGGAAGAGCGTCGTGTAGGGAAAGAGTGTAGATCTCGGTGG
>CALKAH010000312.1 GCA_937983315.1 uncultured Acholeplasmataceae bacterium
ATCCGAACACTGAAAAGAAGAAAGCTATTCTATCTCTAAAAAAACAACTTGAAACTGTGAATGATTCGAGCAAACGTATCTCCATACAAGAAGAAATCGAACGTATTCACCAAGATTTTGTCACCAAGAAAACCAAAGAACAAGAAATCACAGAAAAAGTCCATAAATATCTTAACATGGTCGGTTTAGAGGGCTATGAACGTCGTTCTGTTCATAAACTTTCAGGTGGTCAACAACAACGTGTCGCGATTGCTCGTGCACTGATCAATGAGCCCAAAGTATTACTCCTCGATGAACCCCTTGCAGCACTTGACTTAAAACTTAGACAAGAGATGCAATATGAACTCAAACAAATTCAACGAAATTCAGGAATCACCTTTATTTTTGTCACTCATGACCAAGAAGAAGCATTGACGATGAGTGATAAGATTGTTGTGATGAACCATGGTGAGATTTTACAAGTAGGAACACCTGTTGATATTTATAATGAACCAGCGAACAAGTTTGTGGCTAATTTTATCGGTGAATCTAACATCATACCAGGCATCATGAAAGATGATTTTCTTGTTTGCTTTGATGGTAAAGATTATGTGTGTGTCGATAAGGGATTTGCAAAAAACGAAAATGTTGATGTCGTTATTCGACCTGAAGATATCGATATCGTCAAAAAAGGACAAGGGCATTTAACAGGTGTCGTGGATTCCATTGCTTTTAAAGGTGTCCATTATGAAATCGATGTGAAAACACCAAATCGAACCTACACCATTCATACCACGGATTATGCCAAAGAGGGCAGTGAAGTTGATATTACATTCGGACCAGAAGATCTTCACGTCATGGAGCAATGGTAATGCAAGACATCACGATGCGCGTAAAACCCAAACGCAAACTCGAGAATTATTTGGGTATTCCGTATTACGTAGTTTTGATCATTTTGGTTGTCGTCCCAATCTTCCTTTTAATCGTTTCATCCTTTCAACTTGAAAATCAAAGTGGAATATTCCCCATCAGTTTTACGTTAAATCATTACATGGATTTTCTTCGTGCAACAGCTTTTGTTCGCGCAATGACATCTTCTTTGTGGATTGCAGCTGCAACCACGGTTGTTGCACTCATTCTTGGTTATCCAATCGCTTATTTACTGACACGAATGCGCTTAAGAACGCAGATGACACTCCTGCTTTTGATCAATGCACCGATGTGGATCAACATGCTTCTTCGTGTACGTGCACTTGAACAAATCATGCGTATGTTTTTCCCGTTTTTAATCGATTCATT
>CALKAH010000313.1 GCA_937983315.1 uncultured Acholeplasmataceae bacterium
ACCGAGATCTACACTCTTTCCCTACACGACGCTCTTCCGATCTTGTTTCTTTACAAGCAAAGCCGTACATCATGCCCTGATCACCTGCACCTTGTTGATGATCCAAAGTTTCATTCACACCTTGTGCAATATCAGGTGACTGTTTGGATATCTTTTCTAGTACGCAGAACTCATCAGTATAACCTATGTCCTTGAGTACTTGTTTTGCGACTTTTGAATACTCGACTTTTGCAGTGGTAGTTACCTCACCAAAGATAACCACTAAGTCATCCTTGATGGCTGACTCGACTGCTACTCGTGATAATGGATCTTGTTCCAAAATAGCATCGAGTATAGCATCACTGATTTGGTCGCAGATTTTATCAGGATGTCCACTAAATACTGATTCGCTAGTTATGATTTTCATTTTCCCTCTCACCTTCACGCTGCTTGTTAATAACCTTTTCATATAAAAAAATCTCCTTCTCTATGTTTCCAAAAGAGAACGAGACTTAGGCATAAAAAAATGAGCCATCTGTCTGGATTTAGCACCTTACCCTGTTTGGATAGGTTGCTGTGTAGTCGGCAAGCCAGTCTCTCGTACACTCTTTATGGTGTCTTTATTTTACCACGTAATTAATTATGAGTCTATCTCTTTGTTATGATACTTGCTTTTGGTAGATAGGCACTGTACCTAGCGTAATGGTATCCTTCGCTTTCAACCAGGATTCCAAAATCATGCGAATCCGATGTGACAAATATGCAATGAAACACTGAAAGATTGTCACAAAACATATGTTCAATATTCTCTTTGATGAAATCGTAATCGTTTAGTGGATCTTTGATAAAACATTCGAATAGGTCTTTATCGATAACCACTTCTTTTTCAATCACAAATTCATCTTGAGGTATCAGTTCGCTACTTGTTGCTTTGCGTATAAAGTTAGTTCTCATTGCTTTTTACCTCATCAATCTTCCAAGCGGTATAAACGCTTCGATATGTGCAGTCCCAAATATCTAGGATGATACCATCTTTACAAACAGCCACATGACCTGACATCTTAAGAATGAATGTTCCTTTTGGGTGAAGCTCGGTGAAATCCGAACCCTTAATTCTTGGTTGACCTTTGATTGCCTTGAATATCAATCTTGGCTTGCCTTCAAAATACTTGTATAAGAACTCGGTATCTTTGTAACTTGTGAAATTCCATTCACGCTTCTTTTGATTGAGCTCTCGTCTGCACTCCATGTAATCTTTGTTAAATGCGGTGCTGATTGCTCTAACAACACAGTCGGTTGTTTTGATTCCCTTTGGATGGGCGTTAAATTCTTTGAACATTACTTTGTCCATCCTGTGTTCAGCCATTTGACTAGTTCTCTTGAGGAGTTGGTTTCATACACTGGTTTTTCGAAGTCATCCAATCTTTCGTAAGCTGTGTATTTCGTATCGTTTCTGAAGCAGTCGATTTGTACAACGATGAGGTTGTTATTGGTTTCGATGTCAGCAATTCTAAAATCATCATAGAGTGGACCACTGAGTGGGCAGTTGTTCTTGAACCACACATAGCTTGTCTCAAGGTCAACCTTTCCTCCAGCTTTGATTTGCTTGA
>CALKAH010000314.1 GCA_937983315.1 uncultured Acholeplasmataceae bacterium
ACCACCGAGATCTACACTCTTTCCCTACACGACGCTCTTCCGATCTTATCATTCAAAAATTAGGCAAAAAAGTTCCACAAGATGTTGAAATCATCGGTTACGATAATACACCTTATTCCAAATGGGTGACACCTTCAATCACGACGATTCATCAATCCGTGAACTTTATGGGTAAACAATCGTTCATCAACCTGACACGGTTAATCCGTGGCGTAGAGCTTGAAAGTTTACACGATATCATCGATGTGAGATTAATTGAGCGAGAAACAACACGACAGAAATAAGTACCTTCAAAGGTACTTTTCTTTTTTCAAAAGAAAAAGATGATCGCGTTGATCATCTTTGATTGTTTACTCAAGAATGAGTTGCCATCCAAGACCAAACTGATCGATAAGATAGCCATATCCACCAGAAAAGAAGGTTGGTGCAAATTCAGTGATGATGGTCGCACCTTCAGATAGACGATCATAGGCACGTTTTAAGTCGTCAAAATTTTGCGAGGTGATCGCTAATGTGACATTGTTACCGAGCACATGATCTTGACCAAATCCTCGTGGGGTATCTGAGACCATGACGCGTGAACCAAAGATGTGAAGTTCTGCATGCATCACCAAATCTTTGATATGTTCAGGTGATTGATAACTCGGATCACCTTGAAAACCTCCATAAGTGAGGATTTTTGTAGGTTCTAAATCGAAAACACGTTCATAAAATCGAATCGCATCCTTCGCATTTTGGTCAAAATTGACATAAGCATGTACGGGCATATGATCCCTCCTTTTAGGGTTATCGTATCACAGATATGACATCCATGCAATTTCATCGCTTAAAAAAAGAAGGGTTACTTTGACAAGTAACCGCTTCATTATTTTTTATTGACACGCTTTTGATGGATGAAAACCATCCCTGAAAGTGGTCCCAATTTGGGTTTAATGAAGTATCCAAATTGATTTTTTTGTCCTTTCATCGCTTTAAGAGGTAAACCATTGTATTGATCGCTACCGAAATAAATGGCTTTATCACTATTTAAAATTTCGACATATGTTCCAGCATATGGCACACCTATTTCATAGAATTCATGAACATTGGGTGTCATGTTGAGGACAATCACTAAGGTTTCAGTATCGCTTCTTCTGATATAGGCAAAGACACTTTGATCTTTATCATCGACAATCGACCACTCAAAACCTTTGGGAAGATCGGAAGAGCGTCGTGTAGGGAAAGAGTGTAGATCTCGGTGGT